>CALMMI010000751.1 GCA_937868245.1 uncultured Ignavibacteria bacterium
GGGATGACGTAGTATTCATATTTTATTAACACTTAAAAAACATTCTTTCAGGTCTCCCCCTTGATAAAGGGGGATTAAGGGGGATTTCTGCGCATGCTGTTAAACAAATCATTTTCTATTAAACTATTTACGACTGCTCACCTTCTCCCGATACATCGCCTCTAATCTCTCTTTAACATCCGACCACTCCTCCGAAATTATACTATAATACGCCGTACTGCGCACTGTACCGTTATCCCGTATCATATCATTGCGCAGTATCCCCTCGAATATTCCGCCAATCTTCTCGATTGCCTTGCGTGAACGTTTATTATTTTGGTCGGTGATAATTGTTACCCTGTTTACATTCAGCGTTTCAAATGCGTAGGTTAGGAGCAATAGCTTACATTCGAAGTTAACCTCTGTTGCCCAGTAATCGGGATGATACCAAGTCCAGCCGATTTCCAATTTTTTGTGGTATTCATTTAGGTCTAAGAAACGGGTGCTTCCTATCAGCTTTTTATCACGCTTGTGATAGACTACAAATGCGAATTCATCCCCCTTTTCCATCCCTTCTAGTGCTTTGGTATAGGCAAAGTTGAATTTTTCTGGGGTTGAGCTGTCGTTAAGTGTGAATTCCCATATACGGGTGTCCATTGCAGCACTCTGGAGTTCAGGAAAATGTGTTTCGTCTAATGCTATAAGATCAACTGTCTCGCCATGCAGGGTTGTAGGGTATTGTATCCAGTTTGGCATAAAATTCACATAATTTTAGAGGAGTTTTGAAACTATAGCCTACGGTTTAACCGTAGGTTGTTAATAGTTGGACAATCGTAATTCCTAACGACGTACAAGCTGCGCAATGGACTCCACATGATATGTATGCGGAAACATATCAACAGGTTGCACTTTTACGACATCATACTTTTCAGCCAATATTGCACAATCCCGTGCTTGAGTTGCAGGATTACAACTTACATACACTAACCGTGGAGGGGCAACCTCCAAAATATGTGCAAGAAGGGTCGTATGAACTCCTGCACGCGGCGGGTCGATTATTATCACATCAGGCGCGGGTAAACTTTGGAGAACTGCAAGGGCTGCCGGCTTATGCAAGTCTTCGGCAAAAAACTGCACGTTTGAAATTCCATTACGTTCAGCATTTGCCCTGGCATCCTCGATAGAACCGACCGATAATTCCACTCCAAAAGTATTCTTTACAAGTTTTGCTGCCGGTAACGTAATCGAACCTGTACCGCAATATAAATCCCACAATGTTTCCTCTGGCTTGAGTTCTGCTGCTGCAATAATATCTCCCAGGAACTGCTCCAATTGCCATGGATTCGTTTGGAAAAATGAGAATGGAGATATACGGAACTCCACACCCAATACTTTTTCTGTAATAAAACCGCTTCCTTTGATAATACGCGGCTCACCAACCGCTACCGGAGATGTTGTTCGATTGACAGCATGGATTATCGTTGTCAATTCCGTGAAAATTTCAGGAAATTTATTATCGAGCCACTCTATCATTTGCTCATCGGCTGGTTCGGTTGGTGGACTGGTTAGGACAACAACCATAATTTCCCCCGTAGCTGCACTACTGCGGACAACTACATTCCTTAAAAACCCCTTATGTTGCCTTGCATTATATGCCGATGCACCAAATTCCAATGCAACTTTGCGAATTTCACCTAACATTCTGCCGCTGATTTCATGTGCAATATAGCAGTTCATCACATCCAGCACTTTATCAAACCGTCCGGGTATATGTAAACCTAAAGCAAAATTCTTATGTGATTCATCTTCATCCATATTCATTTCCACATCAGTAAGCCACCGTGATGCACCGAACGAAAATTCCATTTTATTTCTATAATGGAGTGTTCTCGGTGATGCAAGTGTATCCGTCAGCTCACCAATCGGTACTTTCCCGATACGCTCAAAACTGTCTGCTACGTGCTGCTTTTTCCAGAGTAATTGCTCACTCATCGGCAAATTTTGCCATGAACATCCGCCGCAAACTCCAAAATGACTGCATACAGGAGTAACCCTCAGAGGTGATGGAGTGATGATTTCTTTAATCTTTGCTTCAGCATAACTCGATTTTTTGGTGAATACTTCTGCAAGTATTACGTCACCGGGGACAGCTTGCTTTACAAAATGGACAATACCTTCGTGGCGGGCAATAGCCACACCTTCGAATCCAAGGGATTCAATTGTGAGTTCAACAAACTCATTAGGTCTTTTTCTTCGGGATGTTCTGCGGGACACTATTGTTTCCTTTAATTTTCAAATATTTTGGCAAAAATACGGGTAAAACACTTGAAAAATGGTAATTTTGCTTTATACACTCAAAAAGTAATAGGATACATGGGTATATAACGACAAAAATAAGCATGAATAAAACAATATCATTCGATACAAATTTTAATCACATAGGATTATCAACCCCTTTCTCTCAATGCTTGTTACGGGTTATTTCTATCTTTTCGATTGTCTGCTTTTCTGCGGAAATTCGAGCAGCAGTCCCGGAAGCAAATTTGTCCACCCCATTTACAATAGTACTTCCTTCCGAAAAATCGAATCAAATATCACTTCGCACTGTTAACAGCCGAAGCTATGCCTCGCTTGCTCAATTGTCACGTGCAGCATTTCCGGGCAGTATTTGTACACCTTCCAGAAATGAGATTTCATTCAAAACTGAAAAACTACGTTTTGCTCCATCTTCATTTATGGTACTTCGAGAAAACTCCGAGGGCAGTAGGGTTGCGCAAATGAACCTCCCTGCAATAACGATGGACGGTGAACTGTTTATTCCCGCAATGCAATTCTTCCCTACACTCGAAACACTCGGACTTTTTAGAGTTTCGTTGGGTCAAAGTAAAGTGGTTCTTCGAATGTTCGGACAAACACCACCATCAGCATCCTTAATAGATGCACCAGTTTTTTTCGAGCAGCGTTCTCAACCTGCTGACTCCCATTCTCCAAAAGTCATTCCCGGTCGATATGCATTGCCTCCCGACTTGAAAGTTAGAAAAGATGTAGTCATACAGAAAAACACTGATGAAACAGAACATGACGTAACTGAAAACATCGACCCCGTCACTCATAATCCATTACCATTAGGCGATAATAATCAATTCCAGACAATTTCTGCTTCTCCCGGAGGAATTCCGGATGCATCGTTTGAATCTGAGCAAACAGGAGCAGTAACCAGAATTACATCCTTGCTGGCATCCAAGAAATCAGAAGAGAGCACCGAAATTTTGTTTCGTTCCAATACACCTGTTTCTGAGTTTCAGAAACCTGAAATCCAGGGTAATGAAGTAACAATTCGATTCCCCAATGTTGCCAGTGGTGTCAGTTCTTTTGATGAAATTGAGCAAGTTTTTCCTTGCTCAGAGGTTCGTTCAGAAACTTCAAAGAACACAGTTTCTTTTCGTTTTCTGCTGAAAGTTGAACCAACTTCCTGCTCAGCCAGACGTGTTGGTGAACGGGGTATCGCTTTATCAATCGAATATCCTCATTCGGAATTGAGCGAAAAAGCTAATTCAGATTATGCAAAGAAACGCTGGGATTTGGATGTGATTGTGCTCGATGCCGGTCATGGAGGAGAAGATGCAGGTGCAATCAGTATCAATGGACATAAGGAAAAAGACATAACACTTGCTATTGCCAAAAAGACAAGGGAATTCCTGAAAGAATATCTGCCTACTACCAAAGTAGTGATGACCCGCTCTAACGATACGTTTATCGAACTTGAGCGGCGCACTCAGATTGCAAACAAGTCTGGCGGTAAATTGTTTTTAAGCATTCATTGTAATTCGATGCCTACCAAGCCAAATCCGGCTCACGGTTTTGAAAGTTATATCCTGCGTCCGGGTCGTAATGCAGATGCGGTAAGAGTGGCTGACCGTGAAAATGCTGTTATTAAACTGGAGAAACGTAAAGATAAATATCAAGAACTAAGCGAAGAAAAATTAATTGTGGCAACAATGGCACAAAGTTCATTTGTAAAGTTCAGCGAGCAATTTGCCTCCACAGTCCAGGATGAAGTTGGAAAATCCATCACTCTTCATAACCGGGGAGTGAATCAAGCAGGGTTTTATGTACTGGTCGGTTCTTCGATGCCGAATGTACTTTTCGAGACTGCCTTTCTTTCAAATACAGAAGATGAGAAATTCATAACATCTGAAAAAGGTCAGGAAAAAATAGCAGAGGGTATTGCAAAGGCAATTAAACGATATGCTTCCGAATATGCTGTACGGCTGCAAAAGAGTAAGTAGTATGTTGGATTCCGATGAATTATAACTCCCCAAAAGAAATTCCATTGCCAATTATAAAACATTCCGTATATTTGTAATCTGAATCGCGGGGTGGAGCAATTGGTAGCTCGTCGGGCTCATAACCCGAAGGTTCAAGGTTCAAGTCCTTGCCCCGTAACACAAAAATAAAAAGCTCTTCCATACCGGAAGAGCTTTTTTTTGTTTGGGGTGTTATTCAGTACTAAACACTAATACGTTTTCGAAATAAACGTATAGTTTCTACCAGGAGCAGAAAATATTTGAAATTGAGATACATGATGATATACCGGCACAGGGGAGCAAAGTACTGTTGAAGATCCCTTTTCATTGGGATTCTTATTAATAATCGTCATTGCAGACGGCTGACCGTATGAATGCCAAACTTTCAGAGTGTCATTCACTCTTTTTGAATTGAATGGTAAACGGCTGGAAGGACTATCATTCGTTTTAACTGTAATTACGATTTTGATGGTATCCCCCAGATTTTGATTGTAACTATATACAGGTATAATAGAATTTTCGCCTGTAAAATAATAACTTGAGAATACTACAAACTTCAAACTGTCATCATGCAGGGGCACAATAACAGAAAGAGAGTCTTTATATGTAGTTTCAGGATTTGAATGAAGGTCTCCACACATATCCTGACAACTTTGAAGCAGTAGGATACTACTCGAAAAAAACAGCAGGAGTGCAAATTTTATTTTCATATTTTTATAAACGGTTATTGATGAAAATTGTATAAAAAATCGTATCTAAGTTATTTATTTGGCATCGATTCTCCAACCTCTACTTCGGTGTCTCTACCGTAATAACAACCGTTCTGTTATAAAACCTGCCTTCGGGCAAAGCATTCGGGAAGAAATCGCTCTCTCCATCCCCTGAAAGTTCTGCATTTGTAAGCCCGAGAGCAGTGGCGGTTGCCTTTGCACGGTCAAAAGAAAGCTTACGGTTATATGCTTCATCACCCAAATGGTCTGTTGTTCCTGAAATCGAAACTGTTGAACGAGGCGTAAGAGAACTTTTTACAAATTCTGCAATACTTTTATTTGGAGAAGAAAGATCAGAGCGGTCAAAATCGAATACAATCAAAGAGTATTTATCTACAGTTTTATCTGCTCGTTGTTCATCAATTTTTCGACGTAATGTAAGAAGTTCAACTGGAATTGTTTTTTCTTGAGATGTTTTATCCTTACTCCCCACAACTTCGATAGATTCCCCTATCGACGAAACAAAATCCGAAAGTCTGAAATCCACCGGATGCAATGCATCCGACTTTACTGTTGAAAGTACCTTGTCTTTTGAACTGATAGTGACATTTACATCTTTTTCGGTATTAAAACGAAGAATTGCAGGACTTACATTTCGTAATGTATCCCTAGACATCACAGGAGCTAAGATTGCACTATTCTCCGAACTGAATTCAACCCTTCTATTTTCAGCATCCGAAGCAGAAACATCAATGTCAGCACTGCGTGACGGATTTCCGGGAAGGTTTCTACTTTCTGTTTTAATGCGTTTTGAAGGAATACTCCACACATTAACAAGATAGTTCCTTACCGCTTCAGCTCGGCTTGCTGATAGATTTTTTTGACCTCGTTCTTCTCCTACATCAGAGTTGCAACCGGTTAGTTTTAAAATTGCATCCGGATTTTCGATCATCCTTTTCCCAATGATATTCAAAATTTGATAATAGACATCAAGCGTTTGTGAATGTGCAGCCTCGTTAAGAGAAAAAGATGCTTTTTCAGATTGAGATAATGAGGAGTATCTATCAGGAATTTTTGAACTGTTCGACTCAAAAAAAACATACGGTAATAAGGGTTTTAACTGTGTTGAAATAAATTCTTCGATACGAACCCCATTTATTGGAGACTTTTCACCTTTTTCCGAAATCCCGAACACATCAAATTTAAGAGTTGGTTTTACTGAAGGTTTTGATGTTACTTTGGTTTTCTCAGTATTTTCTTTTGTGGGAGTTTCTACAATTTGGGGAGAAGTAACTGTTGGAACTTGTGGAACAGTACTGGGTGTTTGTGATGCTGATTGAGGGGCATATTTCAGAGCAATCCCGATTTGAAAAGCATTTGCTTTCCATACAACACTTTCCGTTAGGTTAGATAACCCAATGTGAAACATTGCTTCGGGTGCAATTACCATAGAACGGGAACGGTTAAGCGGTAATTCCATACTCGCCCCGATTATCAGGGATGTCTGAAATTTATTAACCTCTGATAATTCTCCTGAAAACTCATTCCTTGTTCTTTTAAAGTTTTCCTTAAAAACCAAACCTTCGGCTTTCATTTCTTCCACTTGCTCATAGGTAACTCCACCAAGCGACGACATCTCAACTCCCGTATGAAAACGTAAGCCACCAATTGGGTTAAATGTTATCATCGGAGTAATTCCTATTGTTGACAGCTTGGCTTTGATTCTATGCTCTATTGCAGCATCGGGATAATATTGACCATCTGACAAACGCAAAGCCGGAACATATTCTTCCCGAACTAATGTTGCATCTAAAGTAGAATATCCTGCTCGAAGTGTAACCCAAATTTTCTTTGAAATCGAGAACTCATACAAAGCACCAATAGCAAAACCACCACCTGTTCCGTTTTCAAATTTTGGACAACAATTCGGAACTCCGGGTAATGCTCTGAAATCGGCAGTGTGAAAATTAATGCTGTA
Source organism: uncultured Ignavibacteria bacterium (assembly GCA_937868245.1). Classification (GTDB taxonomy): domain Bacteria; phylum Bacteroidota; class Ignavibacteria; order Kapaibacteriales; family UBA961; genus JADJXV01. The sequence goes on from CALMMI010000751.1 coordinate 6,975, forward strand.
CCCGCCAAATACACCGTAACGCTCAGTTGAAGTAGATTGTGCATGAATGGTGTGTACTTCTTCAAACAGCGTAAGCACTACAATAACATATAAGATTCGTGTAAAAAAAGATGTCATGATGAAGCTCCGGTACATAGATAAATTATCGCTTTACAAATTGTATGAACTTAACTTCACTACATGTGGAAAGCATTAGTGAATAAACCCCTGAAGGTAATTGTGAACAATCCATTGATTGCTGATGAACTCCGTGTAGCAGCATACTTGAATTCTTTATCATTACTTCCCTGCTAAGTGCGTCGTGAAGTACAATTGTAACAGGAGAGTCTTCGGCAAGTGTTAGTTGAATATTTGCTATGTCATCTGCAGGATTCGGCAGTACAGTAATCTGCGTTACCGGTGAATTTTCAAGCAACCTTGTAGCATTACCTGCAGTGCATAAGTCAATAAACTTTACAGTTACCGAATCAGCTTTTATTGCTATGGGGCAGCCGCTACCGTTAAAGTTTAAGGAATCAACTCTTACCGTAACGATACTGTCGCTTCCAAGCATTGTTGCAAATTGAAGAATGATTATAGTATCGCCGGCTGGTAAACGGTCTGACTCGAAATGAACAGTTCGTCTTGTTCCATCAATAGTTCCGAGAGGTAAATCTCCTTCCGGTACTACTATTCTAATTGGTAACAGCATCGAAGCATCAAATGATAAAGTACATGTGAAGTGGGTTGAAAGTTCGTCAAGAGTTTGCCCGGGCATTCGTTTAATTACAAGGGGAAACTCGACAAATGCCCCGACAACGGCAGGAATTTCATTGCCTAAACCAACATTGAACACCCGAGTAGAATCGACGCCGCATATCCCTTCTCCAAATAGGGTTATATAAATTGGCGTTCCTGGTGTAGGTTGCATTCCTTCACGAATGAAATCAATTCTTACACGCGAGCTTGTTCTACCAATTGCATTTGGTTTAAAGCTCAGTTTGAGTGTAGCAAACTGTTGATAATGAAGAACAATAGAAGTATCACCTCCAGTAATTACAAATTGCTCTGTATCCGGACCGGAAATTGAAGTTCGGGTAATGTTCAAAAATGCTTTTGAGGGGTTGGTGGTTGACGGATTGAGAATTGTATCCTTTAATGTTCCAACAGCAATCATGCCAAAATCAACGAATTCCGGATAGGTAATTTCCAAATCAAATCCATTGCCTTTTAAGGAAACTTCCTGTATTTGCCCATTGGAGAAAAGTTGCAGGGTTGCTATTGCAACTCCAACCTTTATTGGAGAAAAGCCCAATTCCATTGGCAGACACGAAGGAGTGATTTTTGAAAAATCAACAGGCAAACTCGATACTATTCTGAACGCATTGTCTGCATCGTTTATTATTATCGCAGAATCAATCCTTGATAGTGAAAGCGGATTGGTAGTTACACAGATAATTGATTCCACCACAGAATCACGCATAGTATTTACCACAACCTTACCAAAATCTACATCTTTTATTGAAGTGATAACCGGCTGTGCTATTTCCCAAAGGCTATCGGATACATCCTTTTGGTCAAGTTGATCATTTACTTGCCAGATAAGTGCTTGATTGGTATCAAAAGTGGCAAGTACTTTTGAACTATAAACATCCCATCGAATCGATGTAGCCGATGCTTTAACCGTATCTAAAATCCTTGTTACTTTCTGGGCTGCCAAATCAACAATTTCAAGACGCTCCTTGAGAGCAACCGCAATGTATTTACCATCCGGAGACCAGGCTATATCGTTACCTGTCAATCCTGCAAATAACGATAGAACCACCTGTGAAGGATAAAATACAAGCTGACCTGTTTTGTTAAATATTGCACACGTTGTATCAGGGTTACTTGGATTTGCAACATAAGCCCTACAAAAATCTGTTGATGATAAATCAACAAATGACCCAACCACTATAACCGGATTTGCAGGGTTTGTTGTTATGTCAATTTCTGTTCGCCGTGCATCCTGGTCTTGCCCGGCTGT
>CALMMI010000752.1 GCA_937868245.1 uncultured Ignavibacteria bacterium
ACAAAAGATTAGTTACAGCTAGTAGCGGCAAATCCGCAAATTCGGTGAGAACGTGGTTTATCGAAGATAAAATATTGCAAGAGGATGAGTCGGATGAAGCGTTTTCAATTATCTCTGCTTCACCTGTACTGAATAATACATCCATCAATTTGGGCAATGTATTCATTGGAGCATATAAAGATTCAGCTGTAAAGGCAGTTATTTGCAATCAAGGGTCAGCGCCCTTACATATATTGGGCATAGATATTATTTCTCCAAATAATAAAAGTGATTTTAAGATTACCGGCAACTCAACTGATTTCTTTATTGGTCCCAATGAATGTGAAGATATAATATTTAGATATACACCTACAGAAAAAGGGACTCGCAGTACTAACATAATTGTACGAACAACTCTTGGAATACTTAAGGATTCTATCACAATTTCCGGCCAGGGTATTACACCTACCCTGATACCAATAAATAAATTTATAGATATAGGAACCGTTGCAGTCGGCTCGCAAAAAGATACCTTACAAGCGGTGTCTGTTAAAAACTCAGGAACAACCAATATTTCCATTGATAGAATAGAATATTTAGGATCAAATAAAACTGATTTTTCTGTAATAGGAGAAAATTTTCCAATTACAATTTATTCTATTCAAACAAAAAAAATGAATCTGCGATTCAAACCGACTGACGCTGGTAGAACAAGCGGATTATTACGATTGTATTATAAAGGAGGCGACAGCAGTATAACAATTCAGGTTTTTGGAGAAGGAGTTGCAATTACCGGAGCCGGCAATCAAAGCGAAAAACAAAATTCTAACAGTATAAGTAGCTCCGTCTCTTTATCAACATTCCCAGTTCCGACTCAAAACAATTTGCAAATACGCTATGAAGTGCAAACACCTGTGAGCGCAACACTTGAATTGATTAATATTTCCGGAGAAGTTGTACAAGCCTTTTTTAACAATAGATTGCTACAAGTTGGGTCCTACTCCTTAACTAATAATATGAATGTATTTGGTAGTGGTGTCTATTATCTACGGCTGACAACGAATAAGGAAGTGCTTACAACAAGGGTAGATGTGGTGAAATAACCAAACAAAAAAAGCCGACTTTAACAAAGTCGGCTTTTTACTTTCCATCAATTTTTCACTTCTTCTTCTTAGCTTTTGTATCCTTGGAAGTAGAAGCAGGTACTTCAATCGGAGCAATAAAATTACTCCATTTATATTCACTCGGTATTCTGCGCCCTTCCTGTGCAAGTTCAATCAAATACTTTGCTGTGTGATGTAGTACCCATTCAAAATTTTCCTCTTGAACTGATGATTTCTCTGCATCAGGTGCAGGATTGAGATAATCAATTGCATAAGGAATGTCGTTTTCTACTGCAAATTCTATTGTGTCCATTTCGTAGTCTAATGCATTCACAATTTTTAGACAGTATTCTTCAAGCTGTTTTTTACGGGCTTCTGTTAGTGTGAATCCTGCAACATATCTCAAATGATGAGGATTGCGCGGTTCATACGGCATAATATGAATGTATTTTTTGCCGATAACGTAACAGCGATAATATTCCGTAAAATCAACAGCTGTTTGCAATGTCATTACCAAATCATTGGTTTTATTATACGCTGCAAAAAGTTCATGAGGATTCTCCACCTTATACACATGCTTCCATCCGCCACCTGCATGCGGTTTCAAGAACGCAGGGAATCCTATATATTCAAATATTTCTTCCCAATTCAGAGGATACATAAGATTGCGCATTGATTCGGAAGTCGTTTCAGGAGGGTGGTTCTTACTTGGCAGAAGAACTGTATTCGGGACAGGAACCCCGATTTTAGAGGCAAGTGCATAATTAAAGAACTTATCGTCTGCACTCCACCAGAAAGGATTATTAACCACGCGGGTTCCTGTAAGCGTAGCATTTTTGAGCATCGCCCGGTAAAAAGGAATATCCTGCGAGATTCTATCAAGAATAACGTCATATTTCATCATATCTGCCATTTTAACACCGCCTACTTTCACAAACTCAGCTGATATTCCATCTATTCCCATGCTGTTGATGCGCTCGACAAGCGCGGGTGGAAAGGTTGATTCCATCCCGAATAAAATGCCGATTGTTTTCATCTGCGTTTCCTTGATAATTTTAAAAAAGTATTGGTTTCATTTATTCTAAAAGAATGCTATCCTACAAAATTACAAATTTTTTGGGTTTACGGTTGTGAAGAAGTAATACTCTAACAATTTTCTGCTTTTTATTAGGTAATTCACGTTAATCAAGTCCTAAATCATCGGTTGTCATAAGCTCAAGTTTACTGCCGTCAAACCGTGCAAAAGTGGCAGGCAATGATAGCCAATGACCCAGATTTATATATGTTCCGTTGTTGAAATCGACAACTAATGCCTTTTCTCTTTCC
>CALMMI010000753.1 GCA_937868245.1 uncultured Ignavibacteria bacterium
AACTGGCACTTTATTGCTGGTTTTTTAATGATTGCTAAAGTTTAAACGACTTCAAAGTGTAACTATCGAATATTTATTATTAATTTGCAATTAAATATCATTTTCTGTTACAATAAAAACACCGTTTTTTTTCACTGAAAAGAATATCAGCCGGGTAGTTGTAAGAACTTACACTTAATATTGACACCATGAAAACAATCCTACTTCTTTTATTATTTCTCTCTGTTAATACCCTTGCTCTCTTTGCTCAACATGAAACCGACAATTGGTATTTTGGAGACAAAGCAGGATTAAGTTTTAGAAACGGCTCACCCGAACCACTTACCGACGGACAATTAAGTGCAACAAATGCAAGTGCCGTCATGTCGGATAAAACTACAGGTAAACTGCTTTTCTATACAGACGGCTCTACTATTTGGAATGCAAACCATGCCATAGTAAAAAATGGTACAGATTTGATGGGTGGCAAAGGCGGGTCTCAAAGTGCATTGATAGTTCCAAACCCTGCAAATTGTATGGAGTACTATATCTTCACTGTCCCGGATTTGAACCCCAACCACACCCCAATTACGAATAATATGTATTATTCATTGATAAGCGTTGAAAATCCTGATTGTGAAGTCATATTTAAAAACAAGGTTTTAATAACCGGAGTATGTGATAAGTTAAGTGGAACTTTAGATAATACTGAAACTGGTTTTTGGGTTGTATCCCATCATAGAACTGATAGAATATTCTATTCCTACCATGTTACTACACAAGGTGTGAATGAAACACCCGTTATTTCTACTGTAGGAGAGCCTGCATTTTTTATCACTGGATGCTTGAAGTTTTCTCCAGATGGAACTAAACTTGCTATTGCCAGCCATAGCGAAGTTGCACCATTAGGGCTATTTGATTTTAACCGTTCATCAGGATATGTTTCCGGATATGTTAAACTTAAAAATCCAACAGTATCTACAAATGCACAGTTTTACGGGGTATCCTTTTCTCCTGACAACACAAAACTGTATGCATCAGGATTAGCATTGCAAGGTACAACCCAATACTACTCGGCTATTACTCAATTTGAAGTAAATCTTCCCAGTGCAGCTGCAGTACAAAATTCTGCTGTTGTTTTTTTTGAAAGATTATCTACTCCCGAACCGGCAGCTTTACAATTAGCTGTCGATGGAAAATTGTATATTTCTACTGTTAACAAATCCTACATTGATGTCATAAATAACCCTAATCAAAAAGGAACTGCTTGCGACTATCAGAACGGTACAATCAGCCTTAATAAAGAATGTTTGGTAGGATTACCTAATTTTATGGATTATATCTTTGGTAATCATTATCTAAAGGAAAGTGATGGTGCGTTCAAGCAAGTATTATCGATTTGCAATGGGAGCAGCATAAAAATCGGGATACCTTCCAAACCGCAATACACCTATACTTGGACTCCAATCGAAGGTTTAGACCACCCGGACAGCTCCAACCCGACTGCAAAACCAAATAGAACAATTGAATACAAACTGAAAATCAACAATGCACCTGTATGTATAAGTAACTATTCTTACTTGGTAAATGTATCAACGTTAAAGGCGAGTGTAGATCCCGTTCAGCCGATTTGTTCAGGTTCAAGTGTTCAACTTTTTGCTTCAGGGGGTGCACGATATGCCTGGTCACCTACTACCGGTTTAGATACGGCTACAAAAGCAGACCCTATTGCAAAACCAAAAGTTACCACACTCTACAAGGTGGTTGTTTATGAAAATAGTTGCAGTGATTCCGCCTTTGTAAATGTGGTGGTTTACCCGGGATTTACTGCAAATGCGGGTCAGGACAAAAGCATCTGCCCTAATGAAAAAGTGCAAATTGGAGATACTGCAAAACCTGAAGAAAGTTATTCATGGACTCCAACAAAAGGATTAAGCAATCCAACTCTTCCCAACCCTATAGTTACTGCGGATACAACCACGAAATACATTCTGGAAGTAAAACGAAGCGGATGTTCAGTTTTCGATACAGTTGTTGTAACTGTTATCCCCTTAAAGCCGATCATTCCAAAAGACGTTTCAATTTGCAAAGGTACATCTGTAAAACTAATTTCAGGCGGCGGAAAAACATACTCTTGGTTTCCATCGAGCGGTTTATCAAATTCTAAAATAGCAACTCCCATTGCTTCTCCCAATGTGACTACCAGATACCGTGTTATTATATCCAACGGGAATTGTATCGATTCAGGCTTTGTAACAGTAACGGTAACACCGTTTCTTACACCGGATGCAGGTTTGGATAAGGCACTCTGTTCGGGTTCTTCTACCCAGATTGGTACGCTTCCTGAAGCGGGTATTACGTACTCATGGCAACCCACTGTTAATCTGGACGACCCAACGAAGGCGAACCCTACCTGTACTCCAAACAAAACAACTCAATATGTTCTAAAAGTTACCAATACATCCGGTTGTATAGGGTTTGATACTGTTTTGGTATCAATTAAAAGTATAGCAGGGAATGCGGGGACAGATAAAACTGTTTGCGTAGGTGCAAAAACTCAACTTGGTACTCCTGCTGAGGCAGGCAGCACGCATTCATGGCTTCCTTCAACGAATCTTGACGATGCAACAAAATCCAACCCGTTTGTAACGCCCGATGTTACTACAACATACATCCTGAAAGTTATTGACAAGGAAGGTTGTGTAGGTTTTGATACAGTAGTTGTAACAGTTACCAATAATCTTACAGCGAAAGTATCGGGTGACACTGCAGTTTGTTTGGGGTCTGCAGTTCAACTCGTTGCAAGTGGAGGCAGTGAATATATTTGGACTCCAAGCACAGGTTTGGACAATCCGAACATTCCGAATCCAATCGCTTCCCCTACAATAAAAACAACCTACAAAGTAATTGTCTCAAGCGGTACTTGCAAAGACTCCGCTTCTGTAACAGTTGACATTAATCAACCGGTAATAGCAGATGCCGGACCTGATCAAGCATCCTGTTCAGGTGAAATATTGCGTCTTGGGGTAGCACCTACAGCGGGAAATACATACAGTTGGCTACCGATAGACGGATTGGATGACCCTGCAAAATCAGACCCAATTGCCTCCCCTTTAGCGTTAACAATATATATATTAACAGTTACAAACAGTACCGGATGTATGGCAAGTGATACAGTTGTGATTTCACCGGGTAAGCTCACTGCAATCGTATCGACGGATACTTCTATTTGTGCCGGTACAAGTGTTCGATTGTCGGCAAGTGGAGGAAACAACTATCGTTGGTCACCCTCGCAAGGTTTGGATAATCCGGATATACCAAACCCGCTCTGTACAGCTATTACTTCTACGAAATACACAGTGATTGTATCAAGCGGAGCATGTGTGGATACCGGTTATGTAACGGTTGATATAGCTCCTATGCCTTCCGCAAATGCCGGGGACGATAAAATAATTTGCAAAGGCGAAAGTATAGTGATAGGAGAATCGGGGATAACAGGAAATACGTATTCATGGAAACCAGTAACCGGATTAACATCCCCCGGCGAGAGCCGCACTGCTGCAGATCCTTCTGTCTCGACAACATATATCCTGAATGTTACCAATTCCTCAGGCTGCACGATTAGTGATACCGTTGCTGTTACTGTAAAACCATCGAATGAACACTTGTTCACTCTCAATCCTCCAACAATTACTTTTGAGCCGGGAAAACCATTTGAAACGTCATTGAATGTACCAACCGGGGTGCAATCATGGAAAGCTCAAATACGTTATGATAGTTTACTTATAAAGTACACTTCGATTATCCAAACTACCAATGGAGTTAATGCCTCGGTAATTGCAAACAATGGCCTTCTTACTGTAAACGGTACAGGAGAAAACGGGAATGTAGTGATGGGTTTCAAAACATTTTTGCCGCATTCTACCGACACAACCTTTGAAATCAAGTTAACCGTTGATACATCATCGGTGGGACAATGTGAAAGTTATTTATCCCATGGTAATACATTGCTGTTAAGTGAATTCTGCGGAAGGCGACTCCGTTCTGTTAGCAGCACTGGAAAGAACTACTTTCTGATTAATAAGGAAAACAGTGTATCCTTTGGTATAGGATTACCCGGCAAGGTTCGGCTTGAACTGTATGATTATACCGGTACGCTCATAGAAGTATTGGTAGATGGTATGTTAGAAGCCGGTGTATATTCAGTAGATTTTGATCTTACTACCGGAATGTACTTTTGCAGGATAAGCGCAGGGGCGTTTAATAACCTACAGAAGGTGGTTATTATTCGTTAACCATGATTATGATAAGCTTAGCACTGGTGAATATAGGTGGAAGAAACCTTGATAAACTTGAATTTATGATGACAAACAACCGAACAGCAATCAAATAGCTAGTTTGAATATTTAGGAATTGGATTTATTACATAATATACTTTTACCAAACCTTTATTTGTAACAACCACATCTTCATGAAATTCACAAAGGAATGATTCCTTTACTAAACCATGTGTAATGTCGGTAATAATAATTTTACTTGTTTCAATACTTTTTTCAAGACGCGCAACCATATTTACCGATGCTCCCCAAATATCATACGTCAATTTCTTTACATTGATCATTTCTGCTACAAAACCGCCGCAATTTATAAACAAGCTGATTTCGAATGTTTTTTCGTTCAAGTTATCTTTTCGTAATTTCATGTAATCTCTTACTTCAATCGAGGCGTTAAGTATATTCTCTGCATGTTCCTTATCAGAAATTGGCAATCCTGAATCCGTGGTGTAAATATTTCCAAAATCTTTCACTTTCTCAACTCCATATTTTCGCATTATTTCTTCAATTTTATGGAAACAAATATACATCTCGTCTATCAGTTCTTTATGAGGTAATTCTTTGTTATTTACGGTAAACAGTTCTGAGTCTATCAACACAATTGTAAC
>CALMMI010000754.1 GCA_937868245.1 uncultured Ignavibacteria bacterium
GAATTGAACGGATATTAATGATTCTGGAGAAAACTAATCCTACATTATATAAGCAGAACACTCCTGATGTAATGATGATTACATTGGAGAATGAATCGTACCCGTTTTCTCAAACGATTGCCCAATCGCTTCGTAATGCAGGAATCTCAACCGTAATGGACGTGCAAGGACGTTCGCTCAAAGCACAAATGCGTGAAGCTGATCGTCTTGGGGCTTCAATCACGATTATTATCGGTGAGAACGAAAGAACATCGGGGCAAATTACCGTTAAAAATATGCAAACCGGGATACAGGAAACTGTAACCCAAGAAAACATCATAAAAAAAAAAAAAAAAATGATTAGATTGTGATATTGTTTGTTTCTCTGTTATAAACAACCCTTACTGCACTGTCATCCTGAACTCGATTCAGGATCTCCGTAGTTGTTTAGTAGTGCATTGTCGGACGTGCTTGCGAAGATGCTGAATCAAGTTCAGCATGACAGGGCGGATATTATTTGCAATAGATTAAAATCCTTAGAATCTCATTTTGTTTTGTAATCCTTGAAATAATACTATAATATTTACTAAACCAAACCATGACCGTCACAATCGATAAATACTCAGGCTTCTGTTGGGGAGTAGTACGCACTGTTCAAATTGCAGAGGAAACGTTAGCAGAAAATACCAAGGTGTATGTACTTGGGCATATTATCCATAACCCACGAGAAATTGAGCGTCTGGAACAAAAGGGCTTAGAGACTATTACCACAGCAGATTTTGAGCGAATTGCCAATACAGGAGCAAAAGTCCTGATAAGAGCGCACGGTGAACCACCCGAAACTTACCGCAAAGCATTGGATTTAGGAATTGAAATCATTGATGCAACCTGCCCTGTTGTTACCAAACTTCAAGAACGGGCAAGAAAATTCTATATTCAAGGGTATCAAGTGGTTGTATTCGGAAAAAAAGACCACGCGGAAGTCTTGGGTGTACGAGGAGTGTGCAATGATGAATGTATTGTCGTTAAAAACGTACAGGATGCTTTGGATAATATCGATTTGAAAAAGAAAACAGTCTTGTTTTCACAAACTACGATGGACAGACCTACCTTCCTTGAAATTACAAAAGCACTTAAGGAACGTGTTGCAGCAGAGGTGATTATTGATACAATGGAATCCATCGCAACAGAGTTTCACGCCAAGGATACTATCTGCGGACAAGTGTCTGGACGAGAAAATCATCTCGCTAAGTTTGCGGCGGAGAATGATGTTGTTATTTTTGCAGCAGGAAAAGCATCATCTAACGGTAAGGTGTTGTTTGATGTGTGTCATGCTGCAAATCCACGTACTTATTTTATCGAGGATATTTCGGAAATTAACCCCAAATGGCTGGAAGGTGCTAATAGTGTAGGTATCAGCGGTGCAACAAGCACCCCGCAATGGTATATGGAATTGGTAAAATCAGCGTTAGAGGGAAAAGTTCCGATAGCTGATTACGAACTTACGGTTATTCAATAAAATTAGGAATTTACTTATGATGGTTTTAAATTTGCTTTTAATCGCTGTAGCAGCATTTGTATTAACGATTGCGTTTATCGTTGTTGCTCAGGAAATTAGTGTTTGGCTTGGGGTAGGATTGTTCCTTATTACTTGCTACGGTGCATATAAGATAATCGGTTCGCGCTTAACAAGACTGTAAAATTTCTGATATAGTATCTAATAGAGAAGAGTTCTATATCCAATGAAATATTTTCAGAATAATATCAAGTGCAATCAACGTTGTACCACATTTTAAATTTATAAAACACACTCATGAAAAATGTATTCAATCAAAATGATGTGAAAGAATTCATCG
>CALMMI010000755.1 GCA_937868245.1 uncultured Ignavibacteria bacterium
ATTCGGCTTTGTTAGGGGTTTTTGTTCTTCCGTTTCTTTTTGCAGGCAGTGCAATATATGCCCGGTTCAAAATCAAAGCTCCTGCTTGGAAAATTGTTCTTATTTTTATTATTGCTTTGGTAGTTCCTCCTTTAGTCGTTTCAGTATTTGTGCCGTTAGATCTTTATAGCTTTTATTTTACGAATTTTCTGCCGCGGCTTTCAGGAGTTACGAATCTATCAGGATTAAACCAATCATTATATGGAATAGTTGCTAGGATAACAAATGATGTTGGGAATTTAGCTTCTTGGAAGTTTGTTCCATTAGCTCCTTGGATGAAAATAGGCGGGATGCTTTTTACGCTTTTAGCTCTTGGATTGGTTTGTAAGCAAATTTGGCGTGGTTCTGTTCAGAAATTTATTGTTACTGCATATATTTTTATGGCGGTAATACCGATTATCAGTCAATACGGATGGGAATATGTCTATGTCTTTGCTTTACCGATAGTCCTTCATGTTATGCTGAGGGTTTTTTCAGAGCGGTCATTTTCCCGTTATACAATTTATGCTGTACTAGGTTTGATTCTGTTTTGGATACCAAAGCCGTCAGATGGATTTATTGAGTCAACTGTAGTACGTTTCTCGCCGTTCTTTTATCATGTCTTCTTTGCACGATGGATTATAGCAAGTATTCTCTTTTGTATGGCTGCGTATGGATATTTTAAGCTGAAAGATAAAAACGACAAAGAGATTTCTTTAGGTGGAACGGCAAATTCCTGAAAATTGAACATTTATTTTTGAATTTATACGACTGAGACATATCATGGGATTTATTAAGAATTTTTTCGCAAAGCAATATACGTGGAAACCTAACGGACATGATAAAACTGATCAATGGAAATCAGTAAAAGTGGGCGATACGGTAGAATTTGCTATGACAATGACCGAGGGCATCACGTACACAGTAGAAGCAGTTAGCCAGGACACAATGGAAGCAAAGATTCGCCGGAGAACATCCAACGGATCACAAGGAGAGGCATATTCGGTAGGTTTGGTGATGCTTCGCCCTATTGCGAAAACTAAATAAACAGCTTTAATTTTAAGAACATCAAAGATTATTAACGGATTTCAAATGCTACAAGATTTCCTCCTTTCTGCGCCGATTACATTTCTTTCTGTGATGGCAACCGTTTTAATGGTTGTGGATGCACTTATCAAGAAAAGTTCGAAAATAACCTTTACGATAAGTTGGCTAACACTTGCGATTACAGGTGTCATTGCAGCGGTTACTATTCCTGAAACTCTAAATAGCTTTAAAACAGTTCCCGGGTTTACAGGTACTGCGTTCGATGGAATGATATCCGTCGGGAGTTTGAGTGCGTTCTTTGATATATTGTTTTGCTGTGGCGGGTTATTGACATTGATTGCTGCCAGACCTTTTTTAGAGCGCGAGAAATTGGAACATGATGAATTCCATTCGATGATTCTTTTTGCTGTTAGCGGTATGATGCTGATTGCACATTCCAATAACTTGTTGATATTGTTTATTGGTGTAGAGGTGATGTCGGTTTGTTTCTATGTACTCTCCGGATATATGCGGTCTTCAGTCCGCTCGGTTGAAGCTGCACTTAAGTATTTCTTGCTTGGTGCGTTTGCAACCGGTTTCCTAGTGTATGGAATGGCGTTGATTTATGGTGCGACGGGTAGTTTCGACTACAATATGATATACATGGCATCACATAATGAATTGCGTTTCCCCGCGCTTATGATGATAGGAATCGGTTTGCTTATCATTGGTCTTAGCTTCAAAGCTGCTGCCTTCCCGTTTCATCAATGGGCACCTGATGTTTATCAAGGAGCTCCTACAGTTGTAACTGCATTTATGAGTACTGCAGGTAAAGTAGCAGCCTTTGCAGCATTTATTCCTGTTGTTGCAATCACTGCACCGGCTGGTAAAGAAAAACTTCAATTAGTTCTTGCTCTTATTTCAGCAGCAACGATGCTTGTAGGTAATATCAGTGCGCTTGCTCAAACGAATATCAAGCGTATGCTTGCTTATTCTTCAGTGGCTCATGCAGGGTATCTTATGATGGGCTTGGTAGCAGAATCTGTCCGTAATGGTGTTGGAATGATGTCTTTACGTGGTGTAAACGGGATAATGTATTATCTTACTGCGTATCTGTTCATGCAACTTGGTGCATTTGTGATTGTATCTATCATTGAGCAAAAAGGGGAGAAGAACCTTGAAATATCCGATTATGCAGGACTAAGTAAACGTCACCCTGTATTAGCTGCTCTAATGTCGATTTTTATGCTTTCACTGGCTGGTATTCCTCCATTTGCAGGGTTCTTTGGTAAGTACTATCTGTTTACAGCGGCAATTGAAGCAGGATATACTTGGCTTACTATCATTGCGGTTATTTCATCTATCATCTCAGTATATTTCTATATCGGTTTGATTGTTAAAATGTACTTTACTGAACCGAATGAGGAAGGCGAAATGACACAGGGAACAGGAATAGCAGGAATTACCCTGGCTATATCTACTGCGGCAGTTATTATATTCGGATTATTGCCATCGTTTTTGCTTGAAAAGATAAGAATGCTTTTCGGAAACTAACGGTTTCCGCATCGCCACAACGAAAGGAAACACCAATATTATTTAGCCATGAAATATGGAATTATCATCTTTGTTCTGCTTTTTTCGGCTATAACTGCTGCCCTCGCACAGTCGTCAGGGGAGATTTATCATATCAATGAATCGGGTATCCGATCTGATACTATTGACTTTGATATTGTCTTTTATCAAAACTCCACTCCCGTTCTCCGTAAGGTTATTCTTAATAATACCGGCAAAACTCGTCTACAAATTGCTACAAAACAATCACCAGATTTTGCTATTATAAGGATAAATACAAATACTTTTGAGCACCGTGAATTTGATGCTGATCAATCCACCGTATTCCCATTAGTAATTGAGCCCGGTGCGATAGACTCTATTACAATCACGTATACTTCTAATATTGATATTTCACCTTCACAGTATCCACTGGGTGAACGGATGGCAACGCTTATACTTGCATTGACACCGGTTGGTGACCCATCTAATATAATAGTAAGTGACACCTTCCATTTGGCAGTACTGAAAACAAGAGATGTCTTGTCAACTAAGCAGAATCTGCTAGATTTTGATTCTGTTTATGTAGGAGACGAGATACATGTAGAAAAAGACTGGAATGTGAAAAATATATCGGACAAGAATGTATCTGTTACTTCCCAGAATTTTACACCGTTTCTAACATTGTTTAAGGAAGGGTTTGTGCCACAGATTCCCGGTCCTTTTACATTCCTGAAGTTGACCAATCGACCAATTTGGATTCAATTCAAACCAAAAGAAATGGGCTTGGACAGTGCCAGATATAGTGTAGTTTATTTCCCTAATATTGATAACCAGACTGATTCTGTCTCAGTTCAGCTTCGGGGAGTTGGTGTGCAACAAATTATAGAAATTGAACAGGCAACAGCAGTACCCTGTTGTGCTAATGTTGCATCTGCAGATCTTATTTCTATTTCCAACAGTGTCCGTATCGGGGATTCAGTAGTTGTTACGATTGTAATTCAAAATAAAGGGAATATTCCTTTTGGTTTGATTTCCCAACATTTGGAAGGCAGTTCCAGTTCTAATTTCTACATCCTTAAAAAATTCAAGGAAGACCAAGACTTAGGACCGAAATCTACTGAGAATAAAGGTGAGCTTGACACAGCAATAGTTGTCTTCACTCCAACAGACCTTGGTAACTTTTCTATAGATTATGTCCTCGAAAGTAATATCCGAAGCAGAATTCATACTGCCCCGGATTCTTCAAGCCAACATATAATTAAGATTGTTGTAAGCGCAGCGAAACCAAATCTTGTGGTTTTGAATGCAGCGAATTCAGTAATTGATTTCGATTCGGTTTTTTTATCGTTTGACCCCTCATGTGCTTCCCCAAGAGTGCCGTTTAAACTGACTATGAGGAATACTGGGAATGTACCGTTAAAGATTAGCTCTGCAATAATACGTCCAACAGGAGTTTTTACCACCTCATCTCCTATTGCAGAAATCCCTTCAAATCAAGAAAGTTCAATATATGTTACTTTTTCTCCTACTGATTCAGGTCTATTTACGGCAGATTTTCTCATTGTTTCAAATTCAGGTGGGAGTTCAAATGACGTAAGGGATACAACACGTATTCGGCTGACTGGAAAGGCATATCAGCCTCCGGAAGTTTCTGTCTCACTACCGAGAACCACCCGTTCAAAAGCTGGAAAACCAATATCAATT
This sequence comes from uncultured Ignavibacteria bacterium, assembly GCA_937868245.1. Lineage (GTDB taxonomy): Bacteria > Bacteroidota > Ignavibacteria > Kapaibacteriales > UBA961 > JADJXV01. The sequence continues at coordinate 4,303 of CALMMI010000755.1, forward strand.
CCAATACTTGTTAGTAAATCTATCAAAAATGTTAAAAGGATGGAGACATCTTTCACATATCAAGATACTCTTGGCTTGGAATATGTTGGGTACATTTCTCTTGGTACGGCATCAGAAGGGGATACAATCGTTTCAAATCGAAACGGAAATAAGATAACGCTAATTATTACTGCACCTGATAGAAGCTTATATGAAAAAGATACGCTTATTTTGCTATTGTTTAATACATATCTAAGTACATTTGAAACATCTTCTTTAGAACTTACTGCAAAAGCTGGAGACCCAAATTGCCATGCAGCCTTTCCAGTACCAAGTGATCAACGTTTGCGTGCTATTTTTGCTTTAGATTCTCTATGCGGCACAACATACAGGCAAGTTCTAAACGCCGGAGCAGGATACCAGCTCCGTTCATTTGCTTCAAATCCTACTGACCAAATAGCCTTTATAGAATATTCATTACCATATACCTCAAAAACGACTGTAAAGATGTTTACAACGTTTGGTGCTGAGGTCAGTACAGTTGCCGAAGGAATTTTTGAACCAGGCACATACAGGGCAGCCGTTTCGGTTTCGGATTTACCTCCCGGTGTATATTATTGTGTGATGCAATCCGGTTTGTTTCATACAATGCAAACGATTGTGGTAACTCGATGATACGTAGAAAAATTTGCAAAACATGTAATTGCCCTAAAGCTATGTTCTTCATAGTGACAATGATGGTGTGCTTTTCAAGTACTTCAATTGTGCTTGCGCAAGGGTTCGACTGGCAATATTCTTCACGGTTGCCAAGCAGTTCTCCTGTACTATTTATTGGTGGTGGGGCAACATTCAATTATGGTTTGAACACAGCAGATATTTACTCTTTAGGAGCAGATTACCGTTGCGGGGATTATAAATCAGGCACGGAAACAGGATTTTCTGCTAAAATTGCGAGTGAATATTGGCAAACTGGAGTGTTGTCACTATGGGGAGAAGCAGGGTATAGAAATTCTACGGTGAAATTCAGTTCAACTACGGAACCTGAACCGTTTAAAAATCGAGGTGAGATAGATTCACTTACCCGTGAATTTCTAATGAAGACTATTTTCCATTCAATTGTAGTAGAAGCAGGTGTAAAATGGAGAATTGCACCTACACATTTGAACTTTATATTTGGAATACGTGCCGAACTATTGCTAAAAAATACGGTGGAGCAAACTGAATCAATTGTTACCCCTGTTGAATTTGTATCGCCTGTTCCATACTCTTATGGAAATGTTTCACTTACATCGTTTCGCTCCGTTTATATAACGCCGATTGTCGGCATAGGCTACGATATGGAGCTTGGGCGCGGTTTATATGCAACCCCAAAAATTACAGTAGGAGTGCCATTGATGAGCCGTTCTTCGGTAATATCATGGAAAAGTTGGGACTTCTCGGCAGGGATTGTGATACTGACGCATCTGTGATTAACATACAATAACAAGCGAAATAATCGTCAAAATACATTAGTAGGTAGAAAATTCCTAAATATCACCTATTTTTGGCGAATGAGATTGAAATATTCATTTTTTATTTTTACTATACTATTTTATAAAAGGAGTTAGATAGATGAAACGTTTCTTTGCAACAAGTATGGCTCTGTTTGCATTTATGGCAATTGCTATGATTGCTCAGCCAAAACTTGAAATTGTAGGTGGTGATACCCACGATTGGGGCAAAGTATCTCCAAAAGATACACCACTCAAAACTGTGGTTAAAATTAAAAATGTCGGTACGGAAGTACTTAAAATTGCAGATGTACATCCGGGATGCGGCTGTACCAAAACTGCCGAGCTCGATAAAAAGGAATTACAGCCGGGTGAAGTTGCTACCACAGAGCTATCTTTAAATCTTGGAGCAGCTAACGGTATGTTAACCAAAAGTGTTACTATTACCAGTAACGATGCAACAGCTCCTACAAAGATTCTCTATTTGAAAGCTGATGTAGTACGTCCTATTCAATTCTCTCCATCACAATATTTTGTATTTAACGAATTGAAAGCCGGTCAGACATCTGAAGCTAAAGTGACAATTAAAAATACTTCGAAAGAAGATATTACCCTCTCCGATTTTGAGGCATCGAACGGTTTGAGCGTCAATCTCAAAAAACCCGTTACTATCAAAGGTGGCTCAGAAGTTGAGATTATCGGACGTGTTACTCCTAAAGAAAAAGGATATTTCAACGGCTCATTGAAAATGAAAACTACAAACCCCGAGAATCCTACAATTGAAATTACTGCGTATGGAAATGTTGCCGAGTCAACATCGCCTATCTATCCGAAGTAAAAAGTTTGATGGAGATTTAGCAGACTCAGATTAATTAATACATAAATAGCTTCTAAAAAGGTAAGTATCTGATACTTCGACAGGCTGTAAATGTTTTTGTCGGTCATTCAGAGGGCTTCTTAGCCCGAAGAATCTCAGTTTAGTTGACTCTCAAGTATTAAAAAACAGACTGAAAAAA
>CALMMI010000756.1 GCA_937868245.1 uncultured Ignavibacteria bacterium
ACAAAAATAATTACAGTACCCTCTTGTAATATAAAAGCTTCTACAACTCTTCAGTCTGGAACTAACAACGTTTCCTTCTCTCAATCAGGTAATTATTTATTGTTAAATTATACGCTCGATGGCTTCTACAGATATGGAAGTGGTGTTACAGGAGGATATTATTCCTATACTTACGGAAGAATCAAAAGTATGATACCAGGTCAAAAAAGCTTTGAATATGATAAAAATATACCAATTTACAAATTCTCTTCTGATGATGATTTTCTTATAGATGGAAGCAATCTTTATAATATTCCCCCTACAAACATTTTCCGCACTTTAGATAAAATCGGCTTTGTCTTCCTTCCCGACGATAATCACATGCTCGCTTTCCATGAAGCAGGAGGAGTTGTAGCAATTTCAAATATCGAAAAAGATATATGGGAAAAGATATATCAAGGGGATTCACTTATTGAAAATATTATTCAAACAAATGCTGCCCGTACTGCATTCGCAACTGCAACTAATAACAGAATTACACTTTGGAAGGTACCGGATACTTTGCAAACAGCCACGTTGACAGCTGATTTCAGTATGTCGAAAGATTCCATACCAATTTTTGATTCGATTACGTTTAGTAATAGAACATTCCCTATGAAAAGAGGTACATACTATGAATGGAACTTTGGAGATGGAAGCCCAATTAGTAAAGAGCAGTATCCAATTCATAAGTTCAACAAGAAAGGAGTCTTTACTATAAATCTCCAAGTATGGGATACTACTGGGAAAAGTAGTAAAGCATCTAAGACTGTCGTTGTTAATATGGAAACACTTTCTTCTGAAGAACCAAAGCCAAGCTTTGAAACAACTTTCAGCATACTTCCAAACCCAAGCTATGGAGAAACAACACTAAACTATACGCTATCCCAACCATCACCTGTTCAAATAAGAATTACGGATGTGCATGGGAAAGAAGTAAGTAGCTGGTCGTTGAGAGAATCGGCGGGTCTCCATACACTTATATTGAACGGTTTTTCGGTAGGTGCAGGGATGTATTATTGTACTTTTAATGCGCAGGGTATTTTGAAAACAATACCGCTCGTACTTTTAAAGTAAAGCCTTTGGTTCATTCTATATTCTTTCATTACTAATTATCATCTTTATGAAATTCACCCTAAAGCTATTACTGTTGTTAGGTTTGTTCATGAACTGTAAGGTTGTTTCTGCTCAAAATCAAGATATTCTCTGGCAAAAAACACTTACTAAAGATACCATTCCAATTGCCTCAATTGCCATTGCTGAGGGGAAATATGTGGCAGTGCTCAAGGGGGATGAGATTGTTATTTTGGATTATAAGACCGGGGATTCGATACGGGCGTTTGCAAAACCAGGCGATATGGTTGGGAATGATATTGTTTTGGGGAAGGGTGGAGAGCGGGTATATGTACACGTGTATGGTTATTATCTTCGATCTTGGGATATTGTTACGGGCGAGAATTTTAGAATTATTGCATTATACCCTGCAGCTAAAGATTTTTATCATGGATTATTGTTTAAGGGTCATATCTTAGCCCACTCCTTAAATGGAAAATTTATTACTTGCAGTACTTCATATAATTGGGATAACGGTCCTGATAATGGCTCGTCAGCTACCACCATGACATTTAATACAGAAGATAGTATTTATATACAACAAAAAGGACCATTTCCGATTAACAATAAATCAGGCGGGGAAATCTTAGATAAGATTGGTTTTACTGGGGGAATTTATTCCCTTTATTTTTCCCCTTCAGGTAACTATTTACTAAGAAATGTAAGAGGTGAATGGCATAGTGTATATCATGGTGAAGAATATCATGAATATACTGAAGGCAGCTTTACCAGTTTTTCGCCAAAATTGAAAAGTTATACCTTTTCATCTTTTTTACCCGAATATTTATTTTCATTTGAAGATGATTTTCTTTTGAATGGGAATAACATCATGGATATCCCACCAACTCATATCATTAGAAGTATTGCAAAAAAAGGATTTATCTTCCTACCTGATGATAATCACATGTTAGCTTTTCATACAGAAGGAGGAGTTGCTGCGATTTCTAACATTCAAAAAGACATTTGGGAAAAAGTCTTTTATGGTGATTCTCTTACTGAAAACATAATACGACCTAACGCTTCACTCTCTGCATTTGCAACGGCAACGAATAGTAGAATAACTTTATGGAAAATTCCGGATACACTACAAAAAGTTGCACTCACGGCTGATTTCACAATGTCTAAAGATTCTATCGCGATTTTTGATTCGATTGTTTTTACAAATCTGTCTTTCCCATTAAAAAGAGAATCGTTTATTGAATGGAATTTTGGTGATGGTAGCAGTAAAAGCAGCGAACACTACCCAACTCATAGATTTATCAAATCTGGAATAATAACAGTAACGCTTAGTATTGGTGATAAACTTGGTGGAAAAAGTACAATCTCGAAAAATATCATTGTAAGTTTCCCTTCACCTAAGGCAGTGTTTACTACTCCAAAAGACACAGTATTTGTTGGTGATATGGTTAGCTTTACTAATACATCAACACCAATTAGGAACGGAACGTATTTCAATTGGAACTTTGGGGATGGAGCAAGTTCTACTGAATTTAATCCAAAACATCAGTTTTTTCAAACAGGTACTTTTACAATCAAACTATCCATTCATGATACCCTTGTTCGTAAGGATAATACAACAAAAACAATTGTTGTTATTGAGCAAATTGTACCGAACGGAGCTTCGTGGGTAAATCATTTTCATTATAAACAAATCAACTCCATTGCTTTTTCTCACGATGCACAGAGTATTATTTCTGGAAGTGATGATGGCTTTTCAAGAGTATGGACAACATATTCAGCAACACAATTATATTTAAAGAACTTTGGGCAACCAGTTTATTCGGTTACATTTACCAAAGATAACAAAACGTGCATTGTTGGAAGTTATCGAATTACTGATAATTCTCCTATTTATAAAAAAGGCTCCATCGCAAAACTAATCAGCAACACAGATATTTGGTCATTTTCCGGAGATTCCTTAGAAAGCAAAATATATTGGGATGTTCAATCAGCAAATTCATCACTCTCCTATCAATATTTAACCAAATCATCACTTTGTTCTTCTGTTTCAGATGATAATAATTGGTATTTATTAGGTACACGATTTTATTCAGTTTTTAGCCCATTTTCCTTCGATTCTAATCCTAAAGTTGATAGTTTTTATTATGGAAATATATATCTTTATAATGTTTCTACAGGACAATCAAAGTATTTTGACCCCTATCACCCTTATTTAGCTCCTAAAGGTGATTTAACCTACCTTCTATATCCTGTTTATTCTGTTCTAGTTTCACCTGATAGTCGTTTTTATTTATACTCTCAAGGTTCGCGAGTCTTTATTAGAGATATTATTACCGATAGTGTGTGTTTTATTACCCCTAAGTTTTCTCCAACCATGCACTTCTCCCCAGATAAATACCATTTACTTACAAATACAGGGCTATTGGATATTTATCAAAATCTATTGATAAAAAACGTTGATTTACCATCTATCTTCGAATATCATCCCGATGGCATTCACGTTTTCACGTTAAGGACAGACTCAACAATCGGTATCTACAACCTGAACACAAATTCATACGAATACATTTATCCAAAGCAGTCAACAACATTCACTGCACTTGCTGTAGCTCCCGACGGCAAACATATTGCTACAGGTGATAAATACGGATACATCACCGTTTGGAATGTTCCCGATTCTCTCAAATCTTCGATTAAAGCTGACTTCAACACTACTCTTCTTAAACGTTCAAACCTCAAAACGACGGATACTATACCCTTTGCAAACACTACACTTCCTGCAAATAATACATTCGATTTTCTGTGGAATTTCGGTGATGGTAATACTTCCACCGAAAAAAATCCTAAATATGTATATTCTAAATCAGGTACATATACGGTAACACTCTCCGCTTTGAATAACGGAAAAGTAATCGATAGTATGACTAAACTAAAATATATTACAATTGAAGGAGTACTCGATACGGAAGAAACAAAAATTGGATTGGATGTAAGTTTTAATGTTATTCCTAATCCAAGTTACGGGGAAACTAATATCAGTTATACCTTATCACAGACCTCACCAATTCAGATAAGAATTACTGATGTGCTTGGGAGAGAAGTAAGCAGTTGGTCATTAAATGAATCGGAGGGTCTGCATTCTCTCCTTTGGAACGGCTCTTCTGTAGGTGTAGGGATGTACTATTGTTCTTTTAGTGCACAAGGTATTTTGAAAACAATACCGTTCGTACTTTTGAAGTAAAACTTAGATTCATTGTAGATTCTTTCATTTTCATTTAGGATTTCTATGACAGTCCCCAAAAAGCTGCTTCTGCTGATTGGTTTTTTCATGATTGGTAACGTTGTTTCAGCGCAAAATCCTGATATTCTCTGGCAGAAAACACTTACTAAGGATACTATCCCCATCGCGTCAATTGCTATTGCTGAGGGGAAATATGTGGCTGTGCTTAAGGGAGATGAGATTGTTATTTTGGATTATATGACAGGGGATTCGATAAGGGCGTTTACAAAGCCGAAGGATATGTATGGGACGGATATTGTTTTGGGGAAGAATGGGGAGAGATTGTATGTGTATATCAAACCAATAAATACTAGCACACCTAATATATGCTACTTACGTTCTTGGGACATCCAAACAGGATTTCAATTTTCAGATATAAGTATGGAGCCGACATTTCAAAGTAGAGGTGGACCTCTTCATCATGATTACTACAGTTTTTCAACATCTGCTTCTCTTAATGGAAATTTGATTGTTGTTCAGACCTCTTATCACGAAACAGCCTATGGAATTGGCGAATCAACTGGTACTGCAATCAAAATATTTAATACAATTGACAGTACATTATTTTCAAGAACAGATACACCTGATAGTGTTTCATTTTTTTTGAACAAAAAAAATATTAACAACTCAACAAAAATAATTACAGTACCCTCTTGTAATATAAAAGCTTCTACAACTCTTCAGTCTGGAACTAACAACGTTTCCTTCTCTCAATCAGGTAATTATTTATTGTTAAATTATACGCTCGATGGCTTCTACAGATATGGAAGTGGTGTTACAGGAGGATATTATTCCTATACTTACGGAAGAATCAAAAGTATGATACCAGGTCAAAAAAGCTTTGAATATGATAAAAATATACCAATTTACAAATTCTCTTCTGATGATGATTTTCTTATAGATGGAAGCAATCTTTATAATATTCCCCCTACAAACATTTTCCGCACTTTAGATAAAATCGGCTTTGTCTTCCTTCCCGACGATAATCACATGCTCGCTTTCCATGAAGCAGGAGGAGTTGTAGCAATTTCAAATATCGAAAAAGATATATGGGAAAAGATATATCAAGGGGATTCACTTATTGAAAATATTATTCAAACAAATGCTGCCCGTACTGCATTCGCAACTGCAACTAATAACAGAATTACACTTTGGAAGGTACCGGATACTTTGCAAACAGCCACGTTGACAGCTGATTTCAGTATGTCGAAAGATTCCATACCAATTTTTGATTCGATTACGTTTAGTAATAGAACATTCCCTATGAAAAGAGGTACATACTATGAATGGAACTTTGGAGATGGAAGCCCAATTAGTAAAGAGCAGTATCCAATTCATAAGTTCAACAAGAAAGGAGTCTTTACTATAAATCTCCAAGTATGGGATACTACTGGGAAAAGTAGTAAAGCATCTAAGACTGTCGTTGTTAATATGGAAACACTTTCTTCTGAAGAACCAAAGCCAAGCTTTGAAACAACTTTCAGCATACTTCCAAACCCAAGCTATGGAGAAACAACACTAAACTATACGCTATCCCAACCATCACCTGTTCAAATAAGAATTACGGATGTGCATGGGAAAGAAGTAAGTAGCTGGTCGTTGAGAGAATCGGCGGGTCTCCATACACTTATATTGAACGGTTTTTCGGTAGGTGCAGGGATGTATTATTGTACTTTTAATGCGCAGGGTATTTTGAAAACAATACCGCTCGTACTTTTAAAGTAAAGCCTTTGGTTCATTCTATATTCTTTCATTACTAATTATCATCTTTATGAAATTCACCCTAAAGCTATTACTGTTGTTAGGTTTGTTCATGAACTGTAAGGTTGTTTCTGCTCAAAATCAAGATATTCTCTGGCAAAAAACACTTACTAAAGATACCATTCCAATTGCCTCAATTGCCATTGCTGAGGGGAAATATGTGGCAGTGCTCAAGGGGGATGAGATTGTTATTTTGGATTATAAGACCGGGGATTCGATACGGGCGTTTGCAAAACCAGGCGATATGGTTGGGAATGATATTGTTTTGGGGAAGGGTGGAGAGCGGGTATATGTACACGTGTATGGTTATTATCTTCGATCTTGGGATATTGTTACGGGCGAGAATTTTAGAATTATTGCATTATACCCTGCAGCTAAAGATTTTTATCATGGATTATTGTTTAAGGGTCATATCTTAGCCCACTCCTTAAATGGAAAATTTATTACTTGCAGTACTTCATATAATTGGGATAACGGTCCTGATAATGGCTCGTCAGCTACCACCATGACATTTAATACAGAAGATAGTATTTATATACAACAAAAAGGACCATTTCCGATTAACAATAAATCAGGCGGGGAAATCTTAGATAAGATTGGTTTTACTGGGGGAATTTATTCCCTTTATTTTTCCCCTTCAGGTAACTATTTACTAAGAAATGTAAGAGGTGAATGGCATAGTGTATATCATGGTGAAGAATATCATGAATATACTGAAGGCAGCTTTACCAGTTTTTCGCCAAAATTGAAAAGTTATACCTTTTCATCTTTTTTACCCGAATATTTATTTTCATTTGAAGATGATTTTCTTTTGAATGGGAATAACATCATGGATATCCCACCAACTCATATCATTAGAAGTATTGCAAAAAAAGGATTTATCTTCCTACCTGATGATAATCACATGTTAGCTTTTCATACAGAAGGAGGAGTTGCTGCGATTTCTAACATTCAAAAAGACATTTGGGAAAAAGTCTTTTATGGTGATTCTCTTACTGAAAACATAATACGACCTAACGCTTCACTCTCTGCATTTGCAACGGCAACGAATAGTAGAATAACTTTATGGAAAATTCCGGATACACTACAAAAAGTTGCACTCACGGCTGATTTCACAATGTCTAAAGATTCTATCGCGATTTTTGATTCGATTGTTTTTACAAATCTGTCTTTCCCATTAAAAAGAGAATCGTTTATTGAATGGAATTTTGGTGATGGTAGCAGTAAAAGCAGCGAACACTACCCAACTCATAGATTTATCAAATCTGGAATAATAACAGTAACGCTTAGTATTGGTGATAAACTTGGTGGAAAAAGTACAATCTCGAAAAATATCATTGTAAGTTTCCCTTCACCTAAGGCAGTGTTTACTACTCCAAAAGACACAGTATTTGTTGGTGATATGGTTAGCTTTACTAATACATCAACACCAATTAGGAACGGAACGTATTTCAATTGGAACTTTGGGGATGGAGCAAGTTCTACTGAATTTAATCCAAAACATCAGTTTTTTCAAACAGGTACTTTTACAATCAAACTATCCATTCATGATACCCTTGTTCGTAAGGATAATACAACAAAAACAATTGTTGTTATTGAGCAAATTGTACCGAACGGAGCTTCGTGGGTAAATCATTTTCATTATAAACAAATCAACTCCATTGCTTTTTCTCACGATGCACAGAGTATTATTTCTGGAAGTGATGATGGCTTTTCAAGAGTATGGACAACATATTCAGCAACACAATTATATTTAAAGAACTTTGGGCAACCAGTTTATTCGGTTACATTTACCAAAGATAACAAAACGTGCATTGTTGGAAGTTATCGAATTACTGATAATTCTCCTATTTATAAAAAAGGCTCCATCGCAAAACTAATCAGCAACACAGATATTTGGTCATTTTCCGGAGATTCCTTAGAAAGCAAAATATATTGGGATGTTCAATCAGCAAATTCATCACTCTCCTATCAATATTTAACCAAATCATCACTTTGTTCTTCTGTTTCAGATGATAATAATTGGTATTTATTAGGTACACGATTTTATTCAGTTTTTAGCCCATTTTCCTTCGATTCTAATCCTAAAGTTGATAGTTTTTATTATGGAAATATATATCTTTATAATGTTTCTACAGGACAATCAAAGTATTTTGACCCCTATCACCCTTATTTAGCTCCTAAAGGTGATTTAACCTACCTTCTATATCCTGTTTATTCTGTTCTAGTTTCACCTGATAGTCGTTTTTATTTATACTCTCAAGGTTCGCGAGTCTTTATTAGAGATATTATTACCGATAGTGTGTGTTTTATTACCCCTAAGTTTTCTCCAACCATGCACTTCTCCCCAGATAAATACCATTTACTTACAAATACAGGGCTATTGGATATTTATCAAAATCTATTGATAAAAAACGTTGATTTACCATCTATCTTCGAATATCATCCCGATGGCATTCACGTTTTCACGTTAAGGACAGACTCAACAATCGGTATCTACAACCTGAACACAAATTCATACGAATACATTTATCCAAAGCAGTCAACAACATTCACTGCACTTGCTGTAGCTCCCGACGGCAAACATATTGCTACAGGTGATAAATACGGATACATCACCGTTTGGAATGTTCCCGATTCTCTCAAATCTTCGATTAAAGCTGACTTCAACACTACTCTTCTTAAACGTTCAAACCTCAAAACGACGGATACTATACCCTTTGCAAACACTACACTTCCTGCAAATAATACATTCGATTTTCTGTGGAATTTCGGTGATGGTAATACTTCCACCGAAAAAAATCCTAAATATGTATATTCTAAATCAGGTACATATACGGTAACACTCTCCGCTTTGAATAACGGAAAAGTAATCGATAGTATGACTAAACTAAAATATATTACAATTGAAGGAGTACTCGATACGGAAGAAACAAAAATTGGATTGGATGTAAGTTTTAATGTTATTCCTAATCCAAGTTACGGGGAAACTAATATCAGTTATACCTTATCACAGCCCTCACCAATTCAGATAAGAATTTCTGATGTGCTTGGGAGAGAAGTAAGCAGTTGGTCATTAAACGAGCAGGCGGGTGAGCATTCAATTCTTTGGAACAGTGAAGTTGGCGCAGGGATGTACTATTGTACGTTTAATACAAGTGGAATTATTCGTACTTTGCCGTTTGTAATTTTGAGATAAAGCAGGATAGTGGATACCCTATTTATTCTAAAAAGAGCTATATCCAACCTAAAAGTTAGAGATAGCTCTTTTTGAATTCATCTGCTGGACTTCATTACCTTACTTCACCACCTTCTCCAAAATATCTTTCTGCCAGCCTTTCCATTCCTTGCTTGTATAGTATTTCAAAATTTGCTGTTTGTATTGTGATTGTTGATAGAAGTATGCCAAAACTTCCTGTGCAGGTGCGCTCAATCTACCACATGGATTTAGCATACCATCAACCAAATTAACAATTATTTTATTATCACAATAGTTTAAGCGTTTGAGTGCGAACATTGCATTTCGTCTTGTCCAGAATTCATAACTCGGGCTTGAATACGTAATTAATTTTTCGCGCGAATCGGCGGCTGCCGGAGCTGACGAAGCAACAGATATTTCAAGCCATTTAATTTTTACTTGATTGTACATACCAAGTTCGTTCTTGGTTGTCTCCAAATAGGTAGATATGTTTTGCGGATATACATCAGAAAGCTTTTCGAGTGCAATCGCTACTACTGCATACGAAGAATCTTTCAACATTCCCTCTACATCTTTCTGAAATTCAGAAGGAACACCCTTTACACCGTTAACTGCACTCTTGCGCACATCAACATCTTTATCCTTAAAAGCTTTATGTAAAACGGAATACGCGATGGCTGTTTTCTCACCTGAAAGTTGAGAAACAACTTCACTACGCATAACACTGTATTTTTCCTTATCAAAAACTTGCGAAAGCAGCGTATGTTTTGCTGCAACATCACTTGAGTCGGATTTTAACCCTACGAGTGCATCATACCTGTCAATCATATTCGGAGCATTCAACACCTGAGCTTTAAGTTCAGAGAATGGCTTCTTGAATGTAAGTTGCTTCATGATATGGCTCGCCGGGTCGAACAATACATACGATACATCCTTGCTACCACTGTTTTGAATGGTTACTGTATGCTGTTCCTTTTCAATCCATTCCCGTTTACGGTCGCTGCTGCCATCGGCATAATGTACTTCGAACTCGACAGGCATTTTGAACAGCCCTGAAAGTTCATCACGAGGCTGAATCTGAGATACGGTAATCCGTGTTTCGCGACCCGATTTACTGCTGCGAACATCATCCCACGATACTTTGTAATGCGGCTCACCTCCTCGATACAACCATTCATCAAAAAACCAATTTGGAGAAAAGCCTAAAACATCTTGGAACGATAAGTAAATATCATTGGTTTCTACATTTCCATACGCATGGTTGGTAAGATAATGATGAATCACTTTCTTGAATTCTTCCTCACCAAAAACATAATTCATCATATCAATTACTCCGGAACCTTTGGGGTACACTCGTGATGTTCCAGCTTGGGTATGGACAATCGGGAGACGGTCTTTTTCTGATGCAGCTATGGCAGCATTCTGTGCTCCACGGCGTGACCATTGATAAGCATCTTCGCCATAGTACTTGCGGGTAAATATGGTTGGATAATACGTAGCAAAACTTTCCTGAAGCCATGTTCCCTTGCCACTACGCGCTGTAATGAAGTCACCGAACCATTGATGTGTCAACTCGTGAACATTTGTTCCTATATAGCTTCTGTCGAGGAATCCTCGTTCATCCACCTGTGAGAAATCACCAAAAACTGTTGCCGTAGTATTTTCCATCGCACCGAATGTAAATTCTTCCACCGGAATTTGGGAATAAGATTCCCATGGGTATTTGATACCTGTTTGCTCTTCAAGAAAATCTATTGCTTCCGTTGAGAAGCGGTAGGTAGGTATCATTCGTTCAGGAAATTCGGGATAATACCATAAACGAACCGGAACACCCGATTTGGATACACGGTTATCAATTGCATAATTTCCGATACCAAGCATAAGCAAGTAACCTGCATGTGGATGAGTCATTGTGTAATGCCAAGTTTTTGTACCGTTGCCGTTATCCTTCTCACTCAATTTAGTACCGTTAGATAGAACTTGGTAGTCTTTATTAAAAGTTACAATTGTTTCAGTTATGAATTTATCGTTCATTTCATCGTACATCGGAATCCATGCACGGTTGTCTATACCCTGACCTTGCGTCCAGATTTGTTTACGGGTGGCTCCATTTTCTTTTGTTGAAGCAACATCAGCATTCCAGCCTATAAAATAGAGACCTTTGCGTGGTGTAGCTTCATACACAAATACGATACTGTCGGTTGTTTCCCAACTAAGTGCCGGAGACGGATAGACCATTACGCTTGTATCAGTGGACACAAACCGTACCGGTTTGCCATTGAGCGTGGCACTGGATATTGATATTTTGATTGCATCAAAAAAGATTGAATCTACCTTACGTTGGAGTGGAGTAAAAACGTGAGTAACTTTACCTTTTACTACTCCTTTAGGGGCATCGAAGCTGACCTCTACCGTCATACGCTTTATGTCAATCGGGTGTTCCCGTGGTTCAGCAAACGGTTCTGTATAATGAGTTTCTGTATGGAAAAATTGCGCCGAGGAGGGATAAATCGCAATTACAACCAAAACGGCAAGAAGGAGAAATCGATTCATTTGATACCTTTAGGATAATTAAAACACAATGCTTACTTAGATAATTTTTTTAAGCAATTATTTTCTGAGAAAAGAAGTTTTTTGCGAAACCACCTTGTCCACTATCTTATGACGAAGATAGGGTGGGTTTACATTAAGTAATGTTAGATACGGCGGTAATGATATAACAGGAGTAATTATACCTGTTGTATCATGAATGATGGTTTGAAATTCCACCAACGCACGGATAGATGACGAGCTGAGTTGTGCAATCTGCTCGGCTCCGCCACGAATTGTAACACTGATGCGATCAGGCATAAGCTTATGGTTCGAATGTGCCTGCTCGGAAAGCACTTCGAGAGGAATATCGTTAAATGTTATTTCTGCGGACTGTTGGATTTCGGCAGACAGTACCACTGTTTGTTGAGATAATGCAATATGATTTTGAAGGGAATCTACAAGTTTTGCTTCAATCCTGATAGATTTTGCTGCATCAAGTATCTTCACTGCAGATGTTTGCCATTTTTGAATTGTACGCAACATTGTCTCGTTCCCGCGAAGAATCACGCTATCGGGTTCAACATGAATATCACCTACAATTGTGAACCCTTCACGAGGAGTAATTTCTATAACCGGAGCTACAGGAACGGTATGCTGTGCAATCGTTCCTGTAGTAATACTAATATTTTCAGGAGAAAGCTCAACAATTTTTTCTAAACTTAAAGCCGGACGAAGATTTTGTAAAATATCATTTTTAGAAAGCGAAAAATTACCGGGTGCAACCTCGGTAAATTTTGTGAGGTCAATCATACATTCCGGTTGCGCGCTAACATATTCAAGATTAATAATTTGCCAGCCGGATGCGCGGATTTTTGCAGTTATGAATTTGGGAAGTTCATTTTGCACAGCCTTATCTTCTTGCGCCTGAATTACTAAAGGAAACTGTACAAATATCGTTGCAGGAGTTTTCAAGCTCACATATCCCCATAATGCCACTGATAATATCAAGCAGAAAAAGAGAGAGAGTATGGATACTTTACGTTGCATGATTATCAACTAATCTGAATAATCAATATAAGGAATATTCAAAATTACAAAAAAAGCCCCGCACAACCGTAAAGTATGTGCAGGGCTTAATAGAAGAGAATAGTTCTCTATTCAGAAATTACCTGGCAATCGTTATCGTTTGCATTTCTGTATATGGACCAGAAACCATGCGGCAGGAATACACACCTGATGGAATACCAACAATCGGTACATTTGCCACGTAAGAACCCGGATTCAGATATTCATCCATCAATACCGCTACTCGTTCACCAATTGAATTGAAAAGCTCGAACGTTGTACGACCGCCTAAACCTACACTGTAATTGATAGATATATCATTGTTTGTAGCAGGGTTTGGAGATACCGAAGAAAGTGAATACTTTGATCCAGTTGTTTGAACTAAACGGGCATTGATAAAGCAACCCGAAAGTGTAACTACTGTAGGTATGCTTGTAGGTATAACACAATCCTTACGATCAGGTAGCATATCTACTTTCAAGCCCATAGGGTAATGAATTGTATCGGCAAGAAGCACAACAAATTCAAGTTTTATAATCGGTACGTCATTAGCCGGGATTGCGTCTCCACCTGATGCATTAAGCGTAAGAATATGGCTTTTTCCTGTACCTGTCTCAACTGGAGGATTAGGATTAAACGACCAGCGAGATTCATAAGCACCGTCAAATTTTGCACTGACAAACTTGAAGTGTTTTTCATCGTATCCTATTTGGGCTATAAAATCTTTTACATCAGCACCGGGTGTTCCAACCCATTCACCTTTTGTAGGTGTAATTGTAAATGTGCGTACCGTACCCGCCTCTACAACTCCACTTGTTACATCAGAAGTAATAGCAAACTCTACAGGGATTACTTTGCCTGCACCTGTAAGATTTACAGTACGTGTTGCAAGCGGGAAGTCAGTATCATTAATATTGCTACTGTTAATCTCGATTTGAGCATTATACGTTTGTGTATTTGTAGGGTTAAATCTAACCGTAACAGTAACTCCCGGAGTATTTGGATTAATACTGAATTGACCTGCAGGGAAATCCAACACATCAAAGTCAGCTGCGTTTGTTCCTACTTTATTGTATCCTGTTATAATCAATGGAGCAGTTCCGTTTGGATTTGAAATAGTAAACGTCATTTCAGGCTTATCGCATGTAAGATGTGTTCCATAATCAATAGATGTAACAGCTATGCGTGGAGCTGTATTAACACTGGATGTTGCACACCCCTGAACAACCACAGTATCAAATACAGTTGGGTCTAAATCAGGTCCTGGAGCAGCGTCGGATGAGATAATCACATTGACAAATCTACGTCCAACAGCACCCGGGTTGAATGATACGGGTATTTTATATGTTCCACCTGTATCAATCTTTATTGGTAGTTGAATAGCGTTAGTCCAAGTAAAATCACCGCTGCTTGTACTTGAAGCCATGTCAAATGCAACACTTTTAACAGTTAATTCTGAAGTCTTGCTTGGATTATGAATTGTTACAAACCCA
>CALMMI010000757.1 GCA_937868245.1 uncultured Ignavibacteria bacterium
ACACGACGCTCTTCCGATAGATCGGAAGAGCGTCGTGTAGGGAAAGAGTGTAGCCTGACCGTAAAGTAATTTCTTGATATTGGTCAAGAAATCCGACGTTTAATTTACGTATTTTTGCCGCCGTATTTAGATTGCGTTTAGATAATTATCATAAATTCTATATTTAGTACGAATCAAAAAACGGCATAATCTTCTTGTATAATTTTGAAACATGGATACCTTAGCGATTATTGCCGACTATTATCATTCCCTTACAACTATCCCCGATGAAGAATGGAACTGGTTTGTTGCCCGTCTTCTGGAAAAGCGGATTGAGAAATACCAACATTGGGTGAAAGAAGGACAAATTGCACATGAATACGCTTTTATCGTAAAGGGATTTATGTATACATATTATATGAAAGAAGACAAGGAAATTGTCAGGGATTTCTTTTCTGAGAATTCACATGCAAGTGCTCATACAAGTCTTATAACGCGCACCCCTTCACTCTACAGTATTCAAGCATTAGAGCCAACTACCATTCTCACCTTGAGCTACCACGACAACCAGGAGCTTTTTTGCCGCCACTCTTGCTGGCAGGAAATCGGGAGACTTACTGCGGAAGAGCGCTATAAGCAAAAAGAAGAACGAGAGCGCTCTTTTCTGTTGGATACACCTGAAACGAGATACATGAAGATACTTAAAAATATGCCCGAAGTATTGCAGCGTGCTCCCCAATATCATATTGCATCGTACCTGGGAATCTCACCGGAAACATTGAGCAGAATCCGCAGAAAAATTGCAACAAACAACGGACCTTCTTCCGGTGTATTATCATAATATTTCTAAAAGATACATACTAATGACCATCGATAACGAAACAAAAGCCGAAAAATCATACCGTTTTAAAATGTATGCCCTCTGTTGGATAACCAGCATGTTCGGAGGAATTGCTTCTACGTTGATGTCAACATATTTGCCAGTAATTGCGAAAGAAATATACGGAACTGCAGATAACGAGACCATCGGGACGATGGGTGCGTATGTGAGCTCAATATTTTTAATCGGATGGACATGCGGCGGAATGTTTTTGGGTTTGGCTGCCGACAAAATTGGGCGCGTTCGGGCTCTTATGATGGCAATAGTTCTCTATACCCTGCCTACAGCAATTGCTAGTTTTTCTCATTCGATTGAGTTTCTGAGCATTTGCCGGTTTTTAACAGGAGCAGGGATAGGTGCTACTCTTGTAATAACCACAACGTTTATTGCTGAATTATGGAAAGATAAATCAAGAGCTACGGCATTAGGGATACTGGCTAACTCCTATGCAGTCGGAATTGTATTATCAGGGCTGCTTAGTTATTTTATTTCTGATTGGCATATAGCGTTTATCGTTAGTTCGTTTCCGATTGTGATGGTTTTTGTGGTAAGGATGACAATGAAAGAGTCATCCAGATGGCATACTGCAAAAAAAACAGCAGAGAGCAAAATCTCCCAAATGAGCCACCTTCTTCATTCTTCGAACAAGAACAACTTTATATTGGCTACAATCATGTTCGGGACTATGCTCATTGGGTTGTGGGCTGCATTCTCGTGGTTGCCTACTTGGGTGCAAAGTTTGCTCGGAGAGCATATTGACGGCAAAAAACAACGTGGATTAGTGATGATGCTTCTCGGGATGGGCGGTATTATCGGAACGTTCTTTGCAGGGTTTTTAAGCAATAGTATTGGTCGTAAAAAATCAATGTTAATCAGTTATTTCGGCTGTTTTCTGGCTGCAATTTTACTGTTCAAAACCAATTCTGTGTTTTCCAATCTGATTTTTATTGAAACTGGAATTCTTTCATTATTCTTCGGACTGGGACAAGGGGTTATGACACATTACATACCCGAACTTTTCCCTACACTAATACGCGGAACAGCAACTGGATTTAGTTTTAATATCGGAAGAATAGCAACGGCAATAGCTGTGTTCTTTGTTGGAATGATAGTAAGTACACTCGGCGGATTTGCGAATGCAGTTTTTGTATTTTCGTATGCATATTTAAT
>CALMMI010000758.1 GCA_937868245.1 uncultured Ignavibacteria bacterium
CCGAAGCAGAGCGTGAGCTTATCGCAACATTTGTGTCTTCGCGTAATGAATGCGTTTTTTGTACAATGAGTCATGCTGCTGCTGCCCGGATATTGTTCGGTGATGCAGCTCACACTGTAGATGAAGTTCTGGAAAATCCCGATACAGCACCGATTAGTGATAAATTCAAATCTCTGTTGGTTATTGCCGGTAAAGTACAAAAGGGTGGACGGATTGTAACCGATGAAGACGTAGAAAATGCTCGAAAACTGGGTGCAACAGATATGGAAATCCATGATACTGTGTTGATTGCAGCAACATTCTCGATGTTTAACCGATACGTTGACGGGTTGGCAAGTTTTACACCTACTTCACAGGAAGAATATGCGGAGATGGGTAAAAGAATGTCAACATTAGGTTATATACTGCCTTCCCGATAACCATCAATTGTAAATTATTCATAATAAAAACAGGAAATACAATGGCACATATTACAGTTCAAGAAGGGTTACCCGGAATAACAGGATTACTTGAATTTCGCCTTGACAGTGCAAAACCTATTAGAGAATTAACTCAAACTCTACTCCGAGGTGAGTCAACACTTACAGAAGCAGAACGGGAATTGATTGCCACCTATGTTTCATTTTTGAATGAATGTGTTTTTTGCACAACTGCACATGCTGCTACAACCAATCTTCTTTACGGAACTGATGAAATTGTAGAATCGGTTAAATGGAATTTAGCGCAAGCACCGATTAGCGATAAAATGAGAATGCTCCTGATTATTGCCGGAAAAGTTCAAAAAGGCGGACGCACTGTAACTGATGAGGATATTGCCAAGGTAAAAGAACTTGGGGCAACTGATATTGAAATTCATGATACGGTTCTTATTGCAGCCCTTTTTTGTTTATATAACCGCTACGTAGATGGCTTAGCAAGTTTTACTCCGGCTGACCCATCATTCTATAATGCACTTGCTGAACGGCTTGTTACCCGTGGATATGTTCGTCCTGAAGGTGGCTACAAGACATATCCTATTGAAATTAAAGAAGAATTTAAGTAATTATTTATTTATTTGAATAAAATGGCACACATTCCTGTTGCTGAAAATATGCCCGGAATACGCGGGTTGATGGCATTTCGTCCGGAAACTGCTCTCCCATTGAATTTACTTGCCGAGCAATTGCTACAAGCACCCTCTACACTCACAAAAGGTGAACGGGAGCTTATCGCTACCTATGTTTCAACCAAAAATCAATGTAAATACTGTGCTTCCACACATGGAGCAATCGCTAAACATCTTCTGGGGGATGATGCTGAATTGGTTCAAAGTGTACTTACTAATCCCGCAGAAGCAGCCATTAGTGATAAGCTAAAAGCTCTCATTACAATTGCCGGGCAGGTTCAAATGAGCGGTAAACATGTTACACCTGAAGCTATCGCTGCAGCCCGTGATTTGGGTGCTACCGACATTGAAATACATGATACGGTATTAATAGCCGCTGCATTTTGTATGTTCAATCGCTATGTGGACGGACTGGGAACAACCGCTCCTGACGACCAAAGAATCTACGATATGATAGGAAAATCCCGTGCTGAAACCGGATACTTAACCCCACCTATGCCTGTTGTTATGAATCCATAACTAAACTATTTCAATCTAAAGACTTATTACACGATTAGTGCTTGCCGGCTTACGGTGAATACGCAACCTGTTTTATCTTTTTTCAAGAAACTAAGCACAATAATATTCATTTTTAAATTTTTTAATACTATCCTATAAGGCGTTTCTTATGCATACTAAAGTACAATTTCGTTTGTTTTTTTTGATAGGAATACTGGCAGTTTCGATGTCAGTAGCGGCATTTGCTCAAGGGACGGTAATAGGTACAATTGTTGATTCAAAAACAAAAGCACCCTTGAAATCAGTGCGTGTTCAGGTTAATAAGTCAACCAGATATGTACTTACCGGAAGTAACGGATTGTTTCGGCTTGAAAATGTACCTGCCGGAGATCAAACAATAGTAGCGTCACTGGTCGGTAGAAAAAGTAATATTAAACCCGGAGTAAAAATTGCAGACGGTAAAACTACTGAAGTCAATTTTGAATTGGATGAATGGGAAACCAAATTTGATGAGGTAACAGTATATGGTGCAAGTAAACGTAAAGAAAAAGTAACCGAGACTCCTGCAGCTGTTACCGTGATTACGACTGCTGATATTCAGCGGGCAGCACGCGGCAATCAATTGGGTCGTGCGCTTGAAGGTTTAACAGGTGTGGATGTTGTGCAGAACGGAACAACGGATTTCAACGTTAACACACGCGGATTTAATAATAGTACAAACCGCAGATTGTTAGTGTTGGTGGACGGACGTGATGTGGCTCTCCAACAAATCGGAGCAACAGAATGGAATTCTTTCCAGTTACCGCTTGATGAATTTGCACGTATTGAAATGGTACATGGTCCGGCTGCTGCTCTTTACGGAGCTAATGCGTTCAACGGAGTTTTGAATATGACTTCGTATTCACCAAGGGAAGTTTTAGGTACAAAGGTTACGCTGTTAGCAGGTGAATACAACACTTTACGTGAAGATGTCCGCCACGCAGGAGCATGGGATGCACTTAGCTACAAAGTTACTGCAGGGCACTCACAATCTACAAATATTTCACGTAATCGTACTGCTGTTGATTCCAATTATTTTGAATATAAGGGATTTGCTCCAGAGCAGCAAGTACTGAGCGACGAAGACAGGAATACATTTTCGACTTACGGAACTTTGCGCATGGACTACGACCTAAACGCAGAAGACCGTATTCTTGGTGAAGTTGGTTATACACAATTCGGCGACGAAGTGATGCTTGCCGGTTCAGGTAGAATTCACGTACCAAAAAGTGAAAAACCGTATGCCCGTGTAGCGTATAACTCTTCACATTTCAATGTTCAAACTTCGTATAATGCACGGAATACTTTGGATACGATGCGTATCCTTGCTGCACCAAAAGGTACTATTATCCTTGATGAATCATTCGATATAAACCTGGATGCTCAATATAATACAAGTGTAATGGATAATCTAAATCTTGTATTTGGTGCTCAATTACAACATCAAAGTACTGCTTCGCACAATACGGTATTCCCGAACGAACCAATATTAGCAGATTTCCAAGGTGTATATGGTCAGGCTGAGTGGGCTGCTTCTTCAATGTTCAAGGTTATAGGATCTGCCCGTGTTGACAAGGGCAGTATCTACCCGACACAATTTTCTCCTCGAGGGGCAGTTGTTATTACTCCTATTGAAAACCAACAATTCAGACTAACGGTTGGTCGTTCATTTCAACGTCCTAACTATTCGGAACTTTTCCGTAAATATGGATTTGCACCGGCTTTAGGGTCGAAAGGTCCTGTTAATTTCCGTCCTGTAGCTCAGGCAGTTAACGATACTTTAAGAGCACTTACAGGAAATGCACAGTCGGTAGATTTAGGATTGTTTAACCCGAATGATACTGTAACTTTGGGTGGAAGGCAGCCCGCTGCATACGGTATTGGAAACTCTACATTGAATGTTGAATCGAATGTAAGTTACGAATTTGGATATAAAGGTGTTATTAATAAAGACTGTTTTGTAACTGTTGATGTGTATTACAGCGAACTGAAAGATTTTATCTCAGGCTTCCTACCCGGAGTGAATCCAAATTATCCGGCATGGTCATCAAAAGCGGCTTTGCCTGACAGTTTGAAACAATATTCCGCATTAATTGATACCATGGTAAATGCACAGTTATCAACAAGTGACAGAGCCAGACTTACTACATACAACGGCAAGCCAACATTCCTTGTATCGAACACAAACATTGGTAAGGTAACTCAATTAGGATTTGATATAGGTGTTAATTACTATATTACGAATGAATTCCTGCTTGCAGCCAACTATTCATATTATTCATTTAAGCTGGTTGATGCTAAAACTCCGAATCCAAATCTTAAAACAGGTGAGGACTTACTATCTCCAAACACTTCCCCTAACCGGATTAACATTACCGGAACATATACTGTTGCAAATCAGTTCGATGTAAGTGCAAGCTTTAGATATGTAGATGGTTTTACATGGCTTGCAGGTGATTTTAAGGGGTCGGTACCATCCTATTCTTTAGTACATTTGAACGGTGGAGTACAGGCAACCGATAATATCCGAGTAGGGGCAAATATTTACAACCTTTTGAATAACAAGCATTACGAAATTCTTGGCGGTACGCTAATGCCGCGTATGGTAACAGTTAATGCCAGTTTCACTCTGTAAATTATAGTGCAGAGTTCGATAATTTGCGAAAAATATAAATCCCTCCCTAGATGAGTTAATGCGGGAGGGATTTTTTTGTAGTTTAGGATATTCAGTAAATGACATCTTCTGAATATTAGAACAGTTTAATGTTTTATTATACTGAACTGGATTCAGCACCTGTGTATGTTCAAGTAAATAGCACATGGAAATTAGCACGACCAATCCAGTGCGGTGACCCTGAATCGAGTTCAGTGTGACAGAGGTAAATTTCTACCTAATCTCGCAGAATTTACCTGCAGGTGTGTATCTTTGTAAATTAAATAGAGGGAATGTGATTCAAACCACCGGCATTACTATACTTCCATACCCTGATGAAGACCAGAATAATTAAAACACATAAACGGTCGATAAAAAAAAAAAAACCGACGAGGTTAACTATAACCTTGTTCATTCTGTGTGTACTAAGTGTACTAAGTTTGGGTAGAGTTTTGGGTGGTGAAAAAAGCCAATCAATTTTTTCGCTTAAAACGAAAACCCCTGCTAATACGGAATTTTCTATGGATTCTTTAGGTAAGAATAAGGCAAGTGTGCTTGTTTTCCTTTCGGAAAGCTGTCCGATTTGCCAAAAATATTCGCCTACGCTACGGAAACTGTATCAGGATTTTTCAGCTCAAAATATAGGATTCTATGGAGTATATCCAAGTATGTTTATAGTGCAGGATTCAGTGGTGAGTTTTGCAAAAAAATACAATCTTCCTTTTACAATGTTGATTGATAGCAACCAGCAGATTACCAATACTCTAAAAGCAAAAATAACTCCGGAAGTATTTGTACTTTCGCAGGAAGGGAAGATTCTCTATCGCGGAAGAATCGATAATCTTTTTCCTGCTATCGGTCGTAAACGTACCAATGCAACAACACACGAACTACAAGATGTTCTATCGGCTATTGTTAATAATGCATCTATTCAAGTAAAGGAATCCGAACCTGTCGGGTGCTTTATCGAGTTTGTCGGTGTGAAATGAATTGGCATTGCATGGAAACCTACCTAAAAAACTGTTTCAGTTTGGCAGTAACGGTATGAGTTTCCAAAAGCAGCGCGCGCCAAATCCCAATCACTCCTAATTTAACAGGCGACATACCTGCAAATGCTCCTGCAATTGCATATAAGGTACGTATATTTATACGCTTTTCATTGGTAATTGCATAAATAGGTTCCCAATACTCCGGCTGAAATTTTGCTTTGAAGGTATCGAGTCCGTCGAAATTATAGAACCTTTTGCCGTGCGCGCGAAGCCAACCAAGGGTAAATGAAAGCCAAAGAGGGTGAATATCAGGGATGTTTGCACGTTGAGAAAGAGGGGATAAACCCAATGTGAAGAACTCTGCACCGGAATTTGCAACATAGTCCGCAGCAAACGTTAGGAGCATCTCAATCGTACCGTTTGGAGCAAAACTGCCCCGTATGTTTTGCTCCACCAACCAACCGTTTCTATTCGGGATAGGTGATAAAACCACAAAACCCACAGGATCTCCATTCAGCTCTGCAACAAATATCTTACGGTCGCAAAGCCGCTCAAGAGTTTGGGATTCAATCAAAAAATGCAAAGGGGGTAACCCCCGTGTTTCAAGCCATTGATGTAAGCATTCCTTTAGTACAGGATTGAATGCAGCCTTTGCATTATCCCATAAACTAACACACAGACCTTTGTTCTTAGCTCTGGCAATTTGTGCGCGGAGTGATGGTTTTGATAGAATGATGGTTCGCCAAACCGATGGATTCCATACCGGTTCTGCACCAAGCAGAATGTAGTTTGCAGGTTTCCCGTTTGCAATAAGGGTTGCCAGACGTTCACCTGCACAGAAGTAGCATGTCCGTTTATGTAACTGCTGGGTTTGGGATTCAAACTCTTGCAGGACTACCGGCAGGTCATCTTTAGCGCAAATGGGAGCACCTGCTATTATACGGAAATTGCTGTATTCCTGATAACCGATTACTGCCTCTGCTTTTTCCGAAAACCAAAGGAGAATCCCCCTGTTTAAGATTTGATAGGAAGCAGTGTTCCAGCCAAACCTCATCACGAGTTTTCGAGCGTGTTCTACTTCCGGAGGAAGATGAAATGGATTTTCGGCTGTTGTAATCATACTGAAATGAATTTGTAACCGGTTGATTCTTCATGTAGCTCAATAAGAAAAAAATCACGCTGGGGGCTACAAACGAATATTGTCCGTCTTGAATAAATCAAGACGGACAATACAGTAAAAAAGATGTATCTATATTTCTATAATTTTATGGATAATCCAAATTTACCGCCCGAGAATGCGTTACCTGTTCCCAATTCCAGATTAATTCCAACTTTGTTCGAGAAATAATATCTTCCTCCAACTTGGAGACCAAGCCCCAAACCGGAAGCATGATTCCCGTCATAATCAAGTGGGGGAGAACTCCATGCGTAAAATCCTAAATTCAATCCTGCATAAAAATCCCATTTACGAGAAATATGGAGTATGCTGTTAAAATGGTAGTTAACATTACCGGAAATACCTATTATGCTTCTGCGGTAGTATTTCTTTTTCCAGTTTTCTTCATACCCTCGAAATGAAAATTCTCCTCCAACGGTAATATCCTTATCTGCACTGTAATCCAACCCGACATAAAGGGGAACACCCCATTCAGACAGTCCGACTCCAAAGTTTAATTGGGAGCTGCCTACCGGCAGCGGACTCTGAGCATTCGACGCAATACTCCCTAAGAGTAGGAATGCGATAACCACAAAGAATTTCTTCATACATTTCCCCTTTGACTAGTTAAGAATACAACCTGTTATAAAATTCTTCTACCTTGTATGATTCTTAAGATTACTGCTATTGCAGCTATTACGAGCAGTATATGAATAATTGAACTTAGGCTGAATGCAAAATATCCGATTGCCCACAAGAGAAGCAGAATTACTGCGATTATATAAAGGAGATTACTCATGGTATGTTTTTTATTACGGCGATAAAACGTTAAATATGTTGGTTTGTTTCACAAATACTGAATTCCCGGTTCAATTTTTTAACAAAGATTCTCATCGTGAAGTCACGAAATTTTCTTTGAAAATCGAGTTAACTATATATTACTTTAGAAATATCATTTGTTTACTTGTAACAAATGTTCCTACTGCCAGCCTATAGAAATAAACACTGCTGCCAATTGAAGATGCATCTTGGGCAGGAGTAAACAATACTCTGTGGATACCAGGTTTTTGGAAAGTATCAGCTAAGGTAGCTACTACATTTCCCAGAATATCCAATACCTTTAGAGAAACATAATCTGTTTTTAGAAGATTATATTCTATAGTTGTTGAAGCATTGAACGGGTTAGGGTAATTATTTGATAATGAGGATTTATTCGAAACACCTGTCTCGGAAACATCGCTGAAAAGTGTACGCAAATCTGTCTGAAGAACAGGCATAAGCTGATAACCGCACAAAGCAGCAGAACTGGACTGACTTAGAACACCTTCATATATCACCGAAGATGTGTAAAGTACCTTGCCGTCCATATCAGTATCGGGATTTGTACCGATGCGAATTACTACCGAATTAGTTTTTTCACTCGAGTCCATTACCTGATATGTCTTTGATTCGTTGTATGTTAAATCATTGTCGCTTGTTATTGTCAAATTTTCAACTCTAATAAGGCAGCTTTCGTAAGCAGCTCCATTATTTGCTATTTCTGCAAGAGTAATTTTAGCAGGAATCGGGAGGGGATTCAACCGTGAAATCCTGGAATGATTGATTAGGTCACTTGTAGAAATAACTTTAAGGAAATTATTCTCGGACACACGACCTTCTATACGGACTCTATCACCCATTGCAATATCTGACGTTTGTACTTGATTGTAGAATAAACCGGATTCCTGAATAATTGTAATCCCACCTGTTTGATCTTGAATACGTGTGTATTTTCCTAAAGTACGGGTTACGATTCCCTCGGTAATGAATTGAGTACCGATTGGAAGTTCCTTTGCAGCTTTAATTGAAACTATTGGAATAGTATCTAATTGCATACCTGTAACTGCTTCATGGCTTCCGAAGTAAGAGCGTTGAAACGGCTCTTCTGCTCTTACAGAACTAACTGTTGAACTAATAAGCAGCAGAGCTGCAAAGAGTATCATTGAATTTTTCATTTTGATTTTAAGATATTGAACGTGTATAAACTTTGTTTTTCTTGAGCTATCTCATCCTTAAAAATGGAAAAGTGCTCACGAGTTTTGCTTCGCAGAATTCTTCTCTTTATCTGAAGCGGAGATGTTGTTTTCTTTTTCATGTAAATATATGGTAGTAAGCCTGGTTTGTTAATTACTCCCGGCTAAAGGTTATAGTTGAAGCCGGGAATAATTGTGTGTAGTGTAGCAGTTCTATTTTACTGTAATCATTTGTTTGGAAGAAATGAAACTTCCCACCTGTAATCGGTAGAAGTACATTTCACTGCCAATAGATTGACTGCCTGTTTCGATAGAAAACGCCGTTGAATATGTTCCTGCATTTTGGAAGCTATTCACAAGTGTAGTAACTTCTTTCCCTGAGAGATTGAATACTTTCAGAGTAACAAAACCCGATGTAGGAATAGTATATTGAATGGTAGTTGAAGCAGAAAACGGATTCGGATAATTGTCCGAAAGAGAGTATCCTGATGTACTTGTAGCATCGGCAACACCATTCGGTTGAGTACTTAAATCGGTTGAGAGTACAGGAGTCAACTGATAGCCGCATGAAGCGCAAGCACTCGATTGGCTCAGTACACCTTCGAACGTAGCAGTTGTTCCCATAATCGGCATACCGTCCATATAAGTATCTTGTTTTTTGCCGATGCGGATTACAACTGTATTTGTTCTGTCGGTTATATCTCTGATTTGATATGTTTTTGCTTCTTGATAGATATTGTCGCCGTCTGTTGTGATTGTCATATTGTCAACTCTAATCAAACAGCTTTCATATTGTTCACCGTTATTTGCAATTTCTGCAAGTGTAACTTTCACAGGTACGGGGAGCATGTTGATACGTGAGATTCTAAGCACGTTTGTCAAATCACTTCCATTAATTACCTTTAGGTTGTCTTTCTCAGTAATTTTACCACTTACACGGATTTTATCACCGTTTTGCAATTCAGACGATAACACTTCTTCAAAGAAAACACCTGATTCCTGAAGTATTGTAAGTCCACCGGTTGAATCTTGAATACGGGTATAGCTTCCTAATGTCCGCGTTACAATTCCTTCCGTAGCGAAAGGAGTTCCGATTGGAAGTGCCCGTGCAGCCTTAATCGTTATAATATGAATAGTATCAATACCGTTGCCTGTAACATTGATTGTATTTGTTCCAGTATTATGTGTGAACAATACTGTAGCATTTACTCTGCCTACTACGATAGGAGCAAAGGTAATAAAGACTTCTTTGGATGCACCCGGTACTATTGTACCGAAAGTAGGGGTAATTGTATAACGTGTATCACTTGAAGTAATATTTGAAATTGCAAGGTTTGCAAGTCCGGTGTTTGTTACCATAACACTTTTCTGCTTGGTACTTCCTATGAAAACATTACCAAAATCTAAATTTGCAATATCAACTGAGAAATTTGGGAATGTATCGCTGTTTACTCCATTACCTGTTACGTTAACAATACCGGGACCATCACCTGAATTATTGTAAAAATAGATGCTGCCATTTTGTTGACCTACAGAAGTAGGGCTGAACGTAATATAATATTTCCGATAAGATCCCGGTAAAATTGTACCGTTTGAAGGGGATACCGTAAATACACCATTAGAACTTGAAATACTGCCAATAATAAGATCGTCCGCGCCGGAGTTTGTT
The DNA here is from genome assembly GCA_937868245.1 of uncultured Ignavibacteria bacterium. Taxonomy (GTDB): domain Bacteria; phylum Bacteroidota; class Ignavibacteria; order Kapaibacteriales; family UBA961; genus JADJXV01. The sequence goes on from CALMMI010000758.1 coordinate 10,122, forward strand.
ACCAGTACCGAGTCTGTTTTGCTTGTACCGATTTTTACATTTCCAAAATTAAGAGCAGTAGGACCAACAGAGAACTTAGATGCAACACCTGTTCCGCGCACATCAACTATATCTGTAAAGTAACCAGCATTATGATTAAAGTAAACATAATCATTCTGAAGCCCTATTACAAGAGGTGAGAACGTTACATAAAATTTCTGTGAAGAGCCGGGAGTAATAACACCTGAGTGAGGTGTCACTGTGAAATACATATTCGCGATAGTTACATTTGTAATATCAAGATTATCTGTCCCTGTGTTGGTAACTGTAATAGAATCGGTTTTGCTTACTCCTAATTTTACATTGCCAAAATCCAAGCCGTTGCTTGCTGTGAATCGAGGGGAAACACCTGTGCCGGTAACCACAACTACCGTAGTAGGAGTTGCTGCATTATGATTGAACGTAATATTTCCAGTTTGGAAGCCATCAGCAATCGGACCAAACGTAATGTAGAATTTCTGTGATGCACCGGGTGCTATCGTACCTGATGTCGAGGAAACAGAAAACAACGGGTTTGAACTTGTTACATTCGTTATAATTAAATCGGTAGTGCCTGGATTTGTTATTGTAACAGAATCTATTTTGGTAGTCCCATTACGTACTTTTCCGAAATTCACAAACGTAGGGTTTGACGAGAACAAAGGAGAAACTCCCGTTCCGCTTACCGTTATTATGTTTGTTGGGGTAGCAGCATTATGATTAAATGTGATGTTGCCTGTTTGCAACCCATCCACAAGCGGAGCAAATGTAATGTAGAATTTTTGGGTTCCGCCCGGTATAATTGTCCCAGTTGTAGGGGTAACAGTAAATAAAGGGTTAGAACTTGCAATACTTGAAATGATAAGATCGGATGTACCTGTATTTGTAATTGTTACAGAATCCTTTTTGGTTGTGCCGTTTCGTACATTCCCAAAATTCAGAGAAACAGGATTTGCAGAAAACAACGGAGAAACTCCTGTACCGCTTACTGTTATTACATTAGTTGGAACAGCAGCATTATGATTGAATGTAATACTTCCGTTTTGCAAACCATCAACTTCGGGGGCAAATGTAATATAGAATTTTTGTGAAGAACCCGGTGTAATTGTTCCTGTTGTAGGAGTTACCGTAAATAATGGGTTTGAACTTGTAATACTTGTTATGATAAGATCGGATGTACCGGAATTAGTTACCGTTACTGAATCTCGTTTTGAAGTTCCATTACGAACATTACCATAATTCAACAAAGTCGGGTTCACCGTAAATAAAGGAGAAACTCCCGTACCGCTCACTGTAATTACATTCGTAGGAATAGCAGCGTTGTGATTGAATGTTACTGTGCCGGACTGTAAGCCATCTACCAAAGGAGCAAATGTAATATAGAATTTCTGTGTCCCGCCCGGAGTAATCGTTCCTGTGGTTGGTGTTACTGTAAACAATGGATTAGAGCTTGTAACACCTTCTATGATAAGGTCGCTGGTACCGGTATTGGTAACAGTTACCGAATCTCTTTTAGTAGTTCCGTTTCGTACATTCCCAAAATTGAGAGTAGTTGGGTTAGCGGAGAACAACGGGGAAACTCCCGTACCGCTAACTGTGATTACAGAAGTAGGAATTGCTGCATTATGATTAAACGTAATGTTTCCGTTTTGCAAGCCATCTACAAGAGGTGCAAAGGTTATATAGAACTTCTGCGTGCCACCGGGAATAATTGTTCCAGTAGTTGGAGTTACCGTAAACAAACCGTTAGAGCTTGTTACACTTGTAATCACAAGATCGCCTGTACCTGTATTCGTTACAGTAATTGAATCTCTTTTTGTTGTACCGTCTTTTACATTCCCAAAATTAAGAACAGTAGAATTTGCAGTGAACACAGGAGAAACCCCTGTACCGGACATTGTAACTGTATCTTTAGGCTTTAATGCATTGTGATTAAAAATGAGATTGCCCGACTGAGCACCATCTGCCAAAGGGGAAAACGTAATGAAAAAT
>CALMMI010000759.1 GCA_937868245.1 uncultured Ignavibacteria bacterium
TGTTAATTGTGCTTTGCAGTGGGATGAAACTGTACGCTGCCGAAAGTAATTTTTCACATGAAGTGTTCGATTCACTGCTGCAGAAAAATGTTAAAGACGGAAAAATTTATTACAAGGGTTTCTTTAACGTCTATTTTCAGGACTATCTATATCAAATATCAGTTGCGAATCCAGAAAACTGGCCCCGCGATGAACAGCTCGCTTTTTGGCTGAATACCTATAATGCTTGTGTAATAAGCAATATGGTTGGATATGGGTCGATTCCTACTCCCTTGAAAAAGAAAGGCTTTTTTGATATGGATAAGTTCAAGGTAGCAGGGATGGACCTAACGCTTAAGCAAATCGAGGATGAAATTATCAGGACAAACTTCCCAACATATTTAGTTCATTTTGGTATGGTGTGCGCTGCAACTGGATGTCCTAAAATAAAAGACAGAGCGTTTTGCCCGGCAACTGTAAAAAAGCAATTGGAATTTAATATGCGGGAGTATATTAACTCACCAACCGGTGCAAGGCTCAACCGCCAGACAAAAACATTGAGTCTTTCAAAAATTATGGACTGGTATCATAAGGATTTCGACATAGGCGGTGGTAGAAAAAAACTTCTTGAAGTGATGATTCAGTATCTCAAACCGGAGGATGCCGAATTTGTAAAAGCGAATAAAGCTGATATTACCATTGATTTTTTTGAATATGACTGGACAACAAACGAAACAGGTCAAAAGCCAGCTCCCGTTGTGATAAAACCATATTGTAAATAATTTCCTTACAGTCGGACAATTAAGCATGAACATTGTTATCATTGGCAACGGTATAGCAGGGATAACAGCTGCTCGGTATATCCGTAAACAAAGTGACCACACAATCACAGTTGTTTCACCGGAAACCGAGTATTTTTATTCTCGTCCTGCACTGATGTATGTATATATGGGGCATCTGAAATTTGAGCATACCAAACCCTACGAAGATTGGTTCTGGAAAAAAAACAACATTGATGTAGTTCATGATTATGCTCTATCGGTGAACCATAAGGATAAAAAGGTTCTACTGCAATCCGGAAATATTCTTGGCTATGATAAACTGATACTTGCAACTGGCTCTAAAACCAATAAATTCGGTTGGAAGGGGCAGGACTTAGCAGGTGTGCAGGGATTGTATTCCAAGCAGGATTTGGATTTGATGGAACGCAATACTCGGAATATATCAAGGGGAATCGTTGTAGGTGGTGGGCTTATCGGGATTGAAGTTGCAGAAATGCTTCACTCTCGAAACATTCCAGTTACGATGCTGGTACGGGAATCCGGGTATTGGAATTCTATTCTCCCGGCTGAGGAATCTGTTATGATTTCACGCCATATTCGCCATCAGGGTATTGAACTTCGACTCGAAACCGAACTGAAAGAAATTCTTCCGGATTCCAATGGTAGGGTTAGGGGCGTCATAACCAGTAAAGGAGATGAAATTGCTGCTCAATTTGTAGCACTTACAGCAGGAGTAAGCCCTAATATCGACCTTGCTCTCAAATCGGAAATTCCTACAAAAAGAGGTGTTTTGGTAAACTCTTTTTTTGAAACGCAAATTCAGGACATATATGCAATCGGTGATTGTGCTGAGATTGTAACGGCAAACGATGGAAATAACAGAGTTGAACAACTCTGGTACACAGGAGAGATGCACGGTGAAACAGTTGCCGAGTCCATTTGCAGTGGAAGGACTGAGTATAACAGGGGAATACTATTTAATTCTGCAAAATTCTTCGATATAGAATACCACACCTACGGTTCTGTTAATTTGAATACACCCGGAGAGAAATCAATTTACTGGGAACATCCCGATCACCGCCGTTCAATTAGAATTGTCTATAATGATACACAGGTAATCGGATTTAATAATCTTGGTGTACGTTATCGTCACAAAATCTGTGAACAATGGATTGCAGAAAAAAGAACTATTGAGTATGTGCTGGAACATCTATCGGAAGCTAACTTTGACCCGGAATTTTTTACGAGATTCGAGCCTGAGATTATTGCCCTTTATAATAAGAAAAACGGGAAGTCACTTGCCGCTGGCAAAACGCGGGGTCTTTTCGGGTATAAAAAATTTCTATCCGGTGTTCCATCGTCGATGTTGTGAATTCAGTAAGCTGATATAAATAAATTTCCTAACTTGTTCAAATTAGAGTAACTGAATGAATCTTATTCAAATAGATATTCCGCAAGAATCTCATTCGATAAATGATTCACCTCTCAAAAAGGTGGGGCTAGCTGTATTTGCGCTCGGTCTTTTGATTTT
>CALMMI010000760.1 GCA_937868245.1 uncultured Ignavibacteria bacterium
TTGTTTCATCAAACACATCAGTATTCCAAATTCTAACGCCTTCATACTCCTTTTGAAAACCATCAACAAACTCAATTTTCTGTTCTTTAAAAAATCTCTCGATTGTCATATCATGGTTTAGTGTGCAAATACCTTCTAATGAAATGCTTCTATTGCCAGTAATATCTTTAATAAATTGAAAATAACCTACATCCTTAATATGATGTGATGACAATTTATACCTTAATACACTCTTAATAAACGACTGGCTACTTTCACAAAGGTCTTTAAAAGACAGATGAGAATGATGATTATCTTCAGATTCATTCCATAAATGGTGGCTTAAAGACCTGATTTTTAATAAGAAAGCTCCTATAATAGGATTATCAATTTCCCTCGATTGTGACATATCTAATTGTCGAATAACATCAAATACTTCTTCGTAATTCGTCGAAACTGATTCTTTAGCAATTGTTAAATAGTATAACTCACATTCTGTTCTTATCAAATTGATAAAATGACCTGCTTCTTTTGCATAATTTCGATATGGCGAAGATTCAAAAATTTCAAGAGATTGATTTGATGAACATTTTAACCAATATTCTAGATTGTTAAAGTACCAATTATCCCATCCCTCAAATACTTCTTTAGAAATATCATAAGTTGTAGGCATACCTGCAGGAATAGATGCACCTGCACCGAAAAGAAAAGCAATGTTTTTCATTGTATATTTATATGTAATAATTTACTTCGCCACCCCGCTAACCTTCCCGCCCTTCTGTGAATCCACATCAATCGAAAACGGTCCCGCCCCTTTGGCAATCCATGTAACAATCACAGTAGAGCTGCCTTGCACCGATGGAACCTCCAACCGTTGTGGGCGCGACTTCTGCTCAGTGAATGTTTTGTCATACCGGGAATTACGGATTCCGCCTGTTATGGCAGTGCCGCCTTTAAGTGTAATCCAGTCAGGACGTGTAATATTGTTTTTCACATCCACTGCAAGGCGTGTAGGGATGGAGCGTTCATTAAGTATTGTTGCTGTTACTTCTGTCAAATCTGATCCGAGAGGTTTTGTCTTTACATCCAATACCTTCAGTTTCGGGAGGTTATATGCGTGCCACAATACAAACGCCATATTTCGATGGCACTCTTCCTCCAGCAAGAACGAAGGCGGCATCCGTGTAAAGGTCTTTTTTATTCCACCTACTTCCACCTTACCTAATTGCGGGTGATCGACCTCCTGCCATGGAACGATCGCATCACCAAAAAGTAGTGTTTTGTCAAATAGATACTGCTGCTCATCATCACCGAACAAATTATCCTTATCCGGCTTTTGTCGGAACATATTAAAGGGTGTCCACAGTTCATTGGTGAAAGGGAGTATCCCTTGCGTAGCATACATCCAATCGTTTTCACCGCCAAAAACACTGTATAAGTCTTTCCAAGTGATCATAAATCGATAACCCGGGAGGAGTTCTTCTCCTTTTTTACCCAAAAGGTCGAATAAATCCCCGTCGTTCGATTCAATGACATCTTCTTTTGCACCCGGTCCTCGGAGAATCATACCGCCCGCATTATGAAATGACTGACCGCCGATAATATTCGGATGGGCAGCAATAAATTGTGATACGGCTCGCGTTTCGGGCAGGGAGAACGGATAGTAATCCGCTCCCGATTGTTTGTAGTGCGGTTGCCAGTTCCACGCCCAATTACGGTTCGGGTCGTATGAGCCGTCGCCGTCTTCGTTAACGAATCCATCGCCGTCATTGTCGAAACCTTCGGATTGGAATACCTCGTAGTCGCCTACTTCATCAGGTTTGCAGCGAATCATCAGGCGGTTGTCATCATGAGAGATTTTCCAACGCCCTCCGGGTGTCTTTACTCTCATTTGGGTTATCTGTCCGTCGTTGTTTAAATCATCGGCTCCATCTTCATTGGTTATGCCATCACCATCATCATCGCGAGGCACTTGACCCGAACGTGGTGAATGCGGAGTTGCAGGAGCGTGCATAAACTTATCCCGACTGTCCGGGCTTTCACCCGGGATGATATAGAATGTTCGGGTATCCACAAGTTCTTTTATAAATGTATTGGTGGAGTACGTTTCAAGCAAGTACCATGCAGTATAGAGCGAAACTTCTACCGCTTGGATTTCATTGGCATGAATTGCAGCATCCACGTACATTGCAGGTTTCTCGGTATCCTTACCTGTTTCGCGGTTGGTAATGGTAACTGCCCACAAATCCCTTCCTTCAAAAGATTTACCTATTGATTCAACGGTACACAAATTAGGATATGCTGCAGCCAACCGTTGTACAATCTCAGTAACACCTTTCCAATCATAGTATCTGTTCCAAGCAACTTCCACTTTGGGGTTGTTGGGTGCGCCAAGTGCTTTCAAACCCGAAAGGGGAGGGGCAGACTGAGTATAGGCTGAATAGGTGGCAAATGTAAAGATTAGAACACAAAATATACGGTTAATCATTGTTGTTATAAGAAAGATAAGTTGGATTACATCATGAGTTTCTAAACCGAGCTATTTAGATGAGCGAAACTAAGGATAAATCCACACATAAAAAAGTGAGTGGAATTTTTTGACGGTTAGATGTTGAAGAAGTACAATTTTCAGTTGCTGTTCACATTATTGATGAAAAAGTGCAGTTTTTAGTGAAAAAAATGATAAAAAACACTCTTTTTACGCAAAATAGAGTAATAAATGAGTAATGGACGGAAGAATTACAGTCGTAAATTTGTACAATGCTCAATTATACAATCAAAATTGAAAAATCTTGGATTCTTATCGATTGTTTACATAAAAAGCGCGGGGAATCTTATCCAATGTTTCAATGAAGAATGAGCAAGTGTTGACCAAAAAATAGTTTAAAAATATAAAACTGACCAAATTGGTCTTTTAGCGTGCAAATATATGCTTTTCTGATTTCGATGTAAGTATTTGATTGTAAACAAATAATAATGTAATTAGTGCTGAACTGAAGAGTAGTTTTGCACTGAAAAACAGCGTTTTGAAGAGTTGACTTTTTCGGTACATTCTCCATTTTTTAGAGGTTTTTTTGTTGTAATTTGTGTTTGTGAAGCACTGTTTTCTACATTTGAGTCGTTTTTTTAGGGGATTCTGATGTGTAATCATCAAAAATAGATATGATAATCAGTATAATTGCGAACATACAAAAACAAAATAAGAATACAGATTTGGCGGCGAGTGGCAACATCATGCAGCATGGTAAATTCCCACTGACCAAGCAGGCTGAAAAAACAGTCGTCGCCGAACTGTTTATCTATAAACTTTTACCGGAAAATAATTCAATCTCAAAGCGTGAACTAATTAATAAAACAGGCACATTAATGTAAGAAATTTATAATTCTTGAGGTATCTATGGCACTGACAGAAATCATAAGTTGTATTCAAAACAATTATCGAAAATCTACTTTCGATATAAATACTGTTCATTGTACAATAGGGCAATCTTCCACCCACAGCCGGACACTTATAAAACGTGAGTATAAGTGCTCAATACACGACTTGCTAGAAATAGTAAGAGTTGCTGCAGCATTAGAACGTTTGGCAGAAGGGATTGAAATTGATTTGCTGTACTCAGAAGTTGGATTTGTATCCTGCAAAACACTGCGGGATGCCTTTCATCGCCGTTTAGACTGCCCGCCTTCCCAATGCCGCGTATTGCTTCTTGAGGCTAAAGATACAGCCCGGGAGATTGAACGCCTCCGCCGCATCTTTTGCCCGAACGACAGTGTGTACTCATTTGTAGAGAATGCAGTAGGACCCCGCCGATATAAAAGAGCTATGCGATAACCATTCTTAAACATTCGCTTCAATCCTGCGTTGAAATCGTGCGTTGAAAATGTGCGTTGAAAATGTGCGTTAAAATCGTGCGTTGAAAACGTGTGTTGAAATCGTGCGTTCCACTTGCTCCTTATCTAACCATAGTATAATTTTGCTTGAAGTTCTTGTGTTGGTTAACCGTATTGAAGTTGAAGGGTATATTCACTCTACCCGTTGATTTCAATATCCTATCCAACGAGTGAAACGAGAATTAGTGCTTGGATTTTGCAATTACATTCATTCCTTAAAAAGCTATATCGAACTAGTTTAGTGCTTTTTGAGGAAGTGTAATCGTCCGCAAAACAATGCAGATGCAAAAAGTAGAGTTTATCTGTATTGTACGGTAAAATCTAAAAAGACTAAACAAGTTCAATAACTAAAAATATGTTTTACTTTTATTGGGGTATTCCAATGAAAAAGTTCATTCTATTCTTTATTGTCTTCTTTTCTATCGTTAGTTCCGTAATTGTACAGCAATCTGCTGCACAGCCGCCCACTCCCTGCTACACTTCCCCTTGTACCGAAATATGGCATGACTATACCACAACGCATAATTATGCCCCCTTTACCGTAAAGTACACAATTCATTGGCGGAACTGCGGTGGCCAGATTGAATGTGTGTTAGATATCATAAGCATGACCAACGCTAATTTCTTTGCTTCCGGATCGAATTATGAAACTGATTTTAACGGAGCAAAAGCAATGACCGAACACATGGCATTGAATGTTCTGATTGGTCAGTTAATAGCAGCCGGTATTCCTATTCCCGAATGTAACCCCGGTCCGGGACTTCCTTTTGTAAAATTTTATACAGCCCGTTGCGGGGTTTGGGTAAAATGTAGTTTCCCGCTTAGCAATACTCCAGAAACGTGTGATAATTGTTGGGTAGGTCCGCATCCTTCACGATATGTAATTGGTGGCACTTCGTACGTGGATGTGTACAAATGGCAACCTTGCGGAACAATCTGCTGCCAGAAAAATTATAATATATGTGTAGGATTGGATCCTCTTTGGGGTGGTATGAACTATATTATAACTAATGTTACACGCGGTCCTGCTCCGGGTGCAATGTGTTCCGGTGCAGGTACTTGCCAAGACTGGAAAACAGGTGCAAATATACCATGTAATGACGGTTGCCAAGGAGACGGCGACTAGTTTTTAACGTTTATCACACAGAAAGAATATATGAGAAACATACTTCTAGTATTTATCGCTTCCATTAGCATTGTTAATTCAATGTCAGGCGCAGTAACAGTTGAAAAGAATGCTATGCGCTCGGTAACATATTATGCTTCGGCAACATATCATAATAAAGTTTGTCTGTTGGGCTATAATAATAATGGTAATTGGATTGAATATTACGATGGGAATCAGTGGAACGTTATTCCGTTGTTGATTAAAAATCAAAATGGAAATACCGATACTATTAAAATTGAATCTCATACCGGTAAATGTATTGCGTTCGACATGCAAGGTAATATTTGGTTCTGTGCCAAATTAGGGCTCTATAAGTATGACGGCACAAATTGGGTAAAATATGGCATCAATGACGACTATGCCGATAGAAGGGAGTTCATAAACATAGTCTTTACTCCAGGTGGAATTGCCTACGTAACTGCTGAATACCCAAAACAATTTTATTTCGATGATGATAAGACCAAGATAATTGATCGTTATACAACAGTCTTAATGAAATTTGACGGTACATCTTTTACAAATATAGATTCTACCGAAGGAGGGCTCTCCGGTTTGGCTTCGGACGGTGGCATTCATCTCTTGAGGAATGGGAAACTCCTTGTTCACATGTATAGACCGGGAGAGGCTCAATTCTACCAGAATAATCTATTTATATATGATACTCATAGTAACGATTTAAAAACAATACAGACACTCTACAATCCTCACTCACTCAGTGAAACCGATAAATTCAAATGCGGTGTTCATGTTGATGATATTTTCGAGGATAAAGAAGGTAATGTTTGGTTCGCTTTTTATGGTGGTGTCCAGGATGATTATGGTGCTGTTGTTTGGAAGACTGATAATACGTGGGGGCAGGTGAAAGTACCCATGCGCTATAACTATTCACGTCAGTTTATAGCCGGTGATTCTTCTTATTTCCCTGTGTTGGCTTTAAGGCAGGATAAATTAGGGCAAGTATGGGTAGGCGGAGCCATTGTTATGAACAAAATACAACCGGATTTAACACTAAAGCAATTCGATGGAATGAATTTCCTAAGTAATCTGACTGTTTATTCTACATATAGTACATCCGGATCGTTCTTTGAAATTGATTCTATTGTAAAATACCTGTCAGACTTGTCATGTAATTGCTTGAAAAATACATACTCACCAATGCATCCTTCTTTTGTAAGCAGAATAGAGACAACAGAAGACGGAAGTCTATGGTTTTTGATAGACGGGTTAGGTGCAGTATTGTATAATACGAATCAAACTGCTGTGGAACATGGAGAACAAGAAAGCGATGAGCGGTTTGTTCTTCGTTCATCAAGTGATTTTTCCAATGAGGGAACGGTTAATTTAACAGTTAATAGTCCATATATACTTCAAAGTATTGCACTATATGATATAAGGGGATGTAAATTGTATTCGGAAAGTTTTAGCGACGGGTCACGTAGTGAATACAAGGTAAGTCCACCTCATAATAGCCTTGCAGCAGGAATGTATATCGTCTCTGTAAACTTTAAGGATAAGTCATTTATTAAAAAAATATTCATTTATTAACGTAGTGAGAATATTATGAAATTTCTAATTTTATTAGTGAGCCTGATGGTTGTAACGTGTGTGTCTGCTTTATCGCAAACAAACGAACCTGCACCATTCGGCGGCAAACTCATCGATCGTCAAACAACGTACACTGTCGAAAGACCCGACGGTTCACGGATAACATCCTTCAATGATGAAGGGGTTTGGTATCTAACACGAAAAGCTACAGGGGACAAGCAATTGCCTCTTCCAAGTTTCGTAAAGGAAACGAAGCCTCAGATGACAACCTATGTAAATGCAAAGGGTCAAACGTTATATACATTCGACTCAAAGAATTGGTCGAAAAAGCCTGAAAATGTACAAGGTGCTACAACTGTACAGGAGGAGACCCCAACAGTTTCTCCGTTGTTTTCATATACCAAGTTTCCTACGATGCCGATTACCGGTGCTTTCCACATAGAATTTATGGTAAAGCAGGATGCGGAAATCAGCTTTTTGATAACATCTTCAACAGGTGAAATCATTACATCGGAAGTAAAGAGCCTTTCAAGCGGCAGCAAGAGTTACGACTTCGATTTCAAAAATTTTGCGAACGGAGTTTATTATTTACAGTTATCAGTAAACGGAGTGAAATTACCTGCTAAAATGATTAGCAAGGTTGATTGATTTGCCTTTTGGCTTATAAACAAACAACCCCGTTCATGAAGTATGAACGGGGTTGTTGTTTAAACACTAAATCTTAAAGTGGTAATTCTACGATAAAATTCGAGCCTTTTCCAAACTCGCTTTCGCACGAAATCCTTCCATTCATAGCCTCTACCAGTTTTTTTACAATATAGAGTCCTAATCCGGTTGATTCTTCACCTCCGGTAGGTCGGGCGGAAAGTCTTGCAAACTTACCGAACAATTTTGGTTTGTCTTCGTCGGCAAGCCCTTGACCATTGTCTATCACTTCCAATCGTGCTGCCGAATATTTTTCTTTTTTTGAAATACGTATGGATATTCGTCCTGTTCTGTGTAAAAATTTAAGTGCATTCGAGATCAGGTTTTCGAGTATTTCTATGGTGGCATTTTGATCTGCAAGCACATATATAGTTTCTGCGGGTGATATGAAATCAATCTCAATTTCCTTTGCTGCAGCTCTTGTACGGAAGTCATTAACCAGCGAAGCGGTAACACTGCCTACGTCGAAATGTTTGATAGTCAAGTTAAACTTGCCGGATTCCAGCGAAAAAATATCCAAAAGATTAACGATGATTTTCCTCATTCTGTCGGCAGTTTTTTCGATAGCTTCCATTTGACCTAAAACCTCATCTTCGGGCATCTGACGGAAATACTGTTTTACAGTAGAGGCAGTAAGCATTATACCTGCAAGCGGGTTTTTAAGATCATGGGCAGCAATCCCGAGGAACTCATTCTTCTCATTGTTTAGTTCAAGCAGGCTGTGATTCAGTTCTGCAAGTTCAATATTTCTAATTCTATAAATTTCAGCTTCCTTGCGGGCTTGCTCCACTTGATGGATAGCTTGTAAGTTCTTTATGTTTTTCTGAGCTTCATCACCGAGTGCTTCTTCCTTCAAGCGGAAAAACTCTTTGAAATAAATATATGCTTTTGCAAAATCTCCGGTATAATGGTACAAGTCGGCGAGTGCCTGGTTAGCCTTGTACATCAAAACTTTTGATTGAATGTTTTCTGCGATTTTAAGAGAATTA
>CALMMI010000761.1 GCA_937868245.1 uncultured Ignavibacteria bacterium
AATATTAGATGAATATATAGAATACAATAAAGTACCAACAATATTCAGTACAAAAATTGCCCGTAAATTATTTGAAGGTGAAGCAGTTCACCAATTCCTCAATGATTTGTCTTCCAAGTTAAATTTAAAAATGAAAGAAAGCGTTATAGTTAATAAAAGAGTAAATAAATACTTAGAAGCCATTTAAGAATAAATACATATACCCCTTACAATGTCGCTCCGATGGAGCTTTACAAAAAAAGTTAGTTCCGAAAGTACATATAAGACTTTCGGAACTAACTTTCGGAACTAACTCTACAATCGGCAATATCCTAATCTGCTATATAATCCAAGTAGTTAGGATGCATTGTATATTGCAGTCCGTCTGTAGTTTCATAGGTATTGTTTGTACTTTCGGAACTAACTTTCGGAACTAACTCTACAATCAGCAATACCCTAATCTGTAGTATAATCCAAGTAGTTAGGATGCATTGTATATTGCGGTTCGTCTGTAGTTTCATTGGTGTGGCGAAAGCTGAGTAGTCACTCAACGCGATAAACAGATACAAAACTCCACTATTTTTTCTTCAAATCATAACTCGTCAGCTCTAATAGATATCCGGTTTGGGGTCTGAATGATATGAGACCTATTCCCTTTGCAAACAAGTGGTCATAATTTTGATCGATGTACCATCCGTTACCGGCTTGCACTTCAGAAATAAAATTAAGTACGATGACATCTGTATAGGTTGTTCCGTCAATACCTTTCACTGTTGCACCTTTTTCTTTAACAGTAATTGTTGTCCTGCGAGCCCCACCATTTCCTAAATATACAAATGAAGACCCAACATCACCCGAAAAATCATAATACACATGCTCTACTGTTGTATCTAAACCATAAAAATTGGCTCCAATAATATACAATTTATCTTTTTCATATCTATAATATTGAGTGCCATACGTAAGGTTGTTTGAGTCATAAGAATCACACGTCTCAAAATACGTCTTTCCATTTCTTACTACCTGCTTCGTTATTTGTACATGTATAGAGTATGACTTTACATTTCCAGAATAGAGATCATAGTACCATTTGTATCCGGTTTCAAGTGGAAAAAAACTTTTAGTTAGATCATCTGAAGTATCGGTAGGTGATGCAGGATCTTTGCAAGATGCAAGAGCAACCAATATAAGCAAAAAAACAACAAGTAATTTGTTTTTCATAAGTGTATGGATAGTGAAGTATTATGAATAAAGGCGAATAAAAAATAATTCTACAAACTACTAAATATTTGCAAGATTTACAACCTTATTCTTATTCTCAATCCGTGTAGGTTGCTTGGCGCAGCATTCTACCAAATTCCATCCCTAACGAAGATTTACACTTCACTTCGGCACAGCAATCTTATACGCCAACCCCTTCGGCGCAGGAAGACTTCTCTTCAATATCCAGGGGTTCAGAATCTTAACATCCTTGTAGGTAGTGTTGTGTTTTTCAGCCCATGCTGTCAGGTCGGGAATTGCTGAATCACATTCAATCAGGGTTACATTATCAGGATGATATACATCTTTTGTATCGATGGTAATCCCATAACTTTCAGCATGTTCCAATATTTCTTTAATAACTGCAATCCGTAGGATATAGCGCGAGGTTTCTTCATTAAGGTACAAATCATAGAAACTGTTTTTATCTTGAAACTCCAGATTATCGTTCACATTTTCGTGTCCCATATTATATCCCGCTGCTGCAAGTGTCCAACTTTTGCGTTTGACAAATCCGTTTCTCAGATATTCAATTGCTGCACGGGTACTTTTTTCAGGATTACGGCGTTCGTCGACAAACTCATCTATCTGCAATCCCATACGCTTACCCGTTGCAGGAATGAACTGCCACATCCCTACGGCATCTTTGGTTGAACGAGCCATAAACAATGCGCTTTCCGCTACTGCCAAATATTTCAGGTCGTCGGGTACATTCTCTTCTTTGAGCATTCTCTCGAACATCGGGAAATACCTGCCCGAACGTTTAATGTAGAGGATTAGCTGTCCGGGTGATTGCAAATTCAAATAGAATTCACGTTCGGCACGTTCGCGTACTTCGGGAATTTCGAGTGGAACTCTTTCACCGCAGAATGAGAGTTTTTCGGGGAATTTAAGCGATGCAAGGTACTTAGCGTAATTTCCTTCATTAGGTGAAGTTACCGTTGCAGCAGGTGTAGGGACATTCAGCTTTGCCGGCTCTGCACAAGAAGAAAGAACAAAAAATACAAACAAAACCGACGTAAGAGTACACAAAGATTTCATTAACACTACCATGATTTTTTGAGGAAAATTGTGCGGTTGCACAGTGAACTTTCACGCTCCTCGTTTGTTGCAAGTATTACTCCCCCACCATCGCTGATGTGACGTTCCACAACACTGAAAACGGCTTTCGCACCCATTGCGTCGATATTTGCCGAAGGTTCGTCGAATATCACAATAGGCGGTTTGTGTTGCAGGGCAAGAACATATTTCAGCCGTTGTTTCATCCCGGACGAAAACGAGCTGATGATATCGTTCTTACGTTTCAAAAGAGTAAAATGCTCCAATAGATGAGCTGAGAAGTCCTCCTCAAATTTTATGCCGCGAAGTTTGGACGAC
>CALMMI010000762.1 GCA_937868245.1 uncultured Ignavibacteria bacterium
TGATTAGTTGATCAATCTCGTTGCAATTACGGCAATGAGTGTCAGGCTGGAAACAATAATCGGGAGTACCCTGTAAGTGTTATCACTTTGGGCAACTTTTCCACTTACGGGTGATACATAAATGATATCTCCGGAACGTAAGTAATAGTAAGGTGCATTGAATAAATCTCGTTGTGTTAAATCAATCGTTGTGTATTTCTTCTCACCGTTTTCTTCGCGAATGAGCATAATACTTTTCCTGTTGGCAAAAATGCTGAGATCTCCGGCAAGTCCAATAGCTTCCGGAATAGTGATTTTTTCGTTCGTAACATTGTACATTCCCGGACGATTCAATTCTCCGAGCAGGGTTACGCGGAAGTTCTCGATATAAATACGTACAGAAGGATATTGAAGGAATTTCTCCAATCGACGAGTAAGGGTGTCGCGGGCAACAGATGTCGCAAGTCCTGCCACTTTTACTTTTCCTACTAATGGTAATTCAATCATACCTTGTGCGTCTACCAGGTATCCGATGTCAGTACGTGTTGTGAATGAACTATTGGTCGTCTGTTCGTTTCGCTCAATTGGCGCAATGGCGTTGAAGAAGCTACTTGCTTCAGGATCCAGACTGCTCACGTAAATGGAGAGAATGTCGTTCGATTGAATCTGATATTCATAAATCGGAGCGGATGCTTTGTTGCGATCGATGTTGAAATTCGGGTATACAACTCTGCGCTCGCTGCGTGTGGAGTCCTTTGGTTGAAAATAGGTCACGTCTTCGATATGCCGGCATCCGGTGAGGGACAGCAATGTCAGTGCAATTATGTATGTCAATTTCCTCATATCCACAAAGATAGATAAACCATCTGTTTTTAGGGTTTAGCAGGCAGTTTGCCGCGTGTATTCTACGTGAATTGCTGCGATTTGTTGCGTTGCTAAACCTCCTCTTTTTTTTCCTTCGCCAAACTTTTGGTGCAACTTGCCAAACTAGATCAGTTCTGAAAAAAAAATGACCAATTGAGATGGATAACTTACGTTGAAATTATTTGTTGTTTAGGTTGAAAGGAAATCTGACAAAACTCATTTGTGTTGGAAGTCCGATTGTTCTAATTTTATACCGTTAAAAAAAAGATAAACATCTCTTATGAGTCAGGAAATTGCCCAGGAAGAATTAGCCCGTCTTGAAGCGGAGTTTGATGCCAAAATAGCTGGTGGTCAAATGATTGAGCCAAAAGATTGGATGCCGGAGAGGTATAGAAAGCAATTGTTGCGAATGATGTCTCAACATGCTCATTCTGAAGTTGTTGGAATGTTGCCGGAAGGAAATTGGCTAACTCGCGCCCCAAGTTTAATGCGGAAGGCAGTTTTGTTGGCGAAAATCCAGGATGAAGCAGGTCACGGGTTATATATCTATTCGGGAGCTGAAACTTTGGGTACCAACCGGTCAGAGATGATCGATCAGCTTTTGACCGGAAAGGCGAAGTATTCGAGTATTTTCAATTATCCAACCTTGAACTGGGCGGATATGGGTGCAATTGGCTGGCTGGTTGATGGTGCTGCCATTGTGAACCAGACCGTTTTGGCAAAGTGTTCTTACGGACCATACTCCCGTGCGATGATTCGCATCTGCAAGGAAG
>CALMMI010000763.1 GCA_937868245.1 uncultured Ignavibacteria bacterium
CTTTACGCTCTTTATCATTACTCAAAACATTATGAACTTTCAACACTTCCATAATTGCGCTACCTACCGAAAGACGTGGATTGAGCGAACTGTACGGGTCTTGGAAGATAATCTGAAAATCCTTGCGAAGTACTTTTAAATCATGGTTGCCAAGCGCGCGAACATCCTGACCTTCGAACATGACAGTACCGCCTGTCGGCTCTACTAAACGGAGAATTGCACGTCCGGTAGTAGTTTTACCGCAACCGGATTCTCCGACCAAGCCAAGCGTTTCTCCTGTTTTTACATCAAATGATATTCCGTCCACTGCTTTCACATATCCTTTTAAGCTGCTGAAAAGTCCGGTTCTGATTGGGAAATAGACTTGTAAATCCTTTACGGAAAGAATCGGAGCTTCCGTAGCAAACTGTTTGTTGCGTGCATTAATTTCTTGCGGGGTAATCTCCACTTCATGGATTTTGTCTTCAACACTGATGTGGGCACGTTCTGTAATTGTTCCATCGGGCTGCTCGTCCATAAAATCACGAACAGTAGGTAATATTCTCAGTTTCTTATCCAAACGAGGACGGCATGCAAGCAAGCCTTTTGTATATGGATGCTGAGGGTTCTCATAAATCTGCTGCACATTTCCGTATTCAACGATTCTTCCTTTGTACATAACGGCAACATCATCGGCAATCTCCGCAACTACTCCCAAATCATGAGTAATGAACATCATACTCATATTGTGCGTTTTTTGGAGTCCGCGCATCAAATCCAAAATCGTAGCTTGAACTGTTACATCAAGAGCGGTTGTCGGTTCATCTGCAATCATCAAATCCGGGTTGCAGCTCATTGCCATTGCAATCATAACCCGTTGTTTCTGTCCACCTGAAAGTTGATGCGGGTATTGGTCAATCATTGTTTCAGGACGTGGAAGCTGTACTTCTTTTAGGAGATGGAGTGTTCGTGCTCGGGCTTCGTCCTTGCTAACCTTTTGGTGAAGCATGATTGCTTCAATAATCTGGTCACCGCATCTGAAAACTGGATTGAGTGAAGTCATCGGCTCCTGAAAAATCATCGAGATTTTATTGCCGCGGTAGCTGCGCATCTTTTCTTCTGGAAGTTTGAGGAGATCGGTAATATCCCCGTTTTCTTCATGAAACAGTACTTGTCCGCCTGTAATTTTACCCGGCGGGTCTGGAATAAGACGCATAACCGAAAGTGATGTTACGGATTTACCCGAACCGGATTCACCCACTATTCCGAGGGTTTTCCCGCGGTCGAGTGTGAAACTGACATCATTAACTGCTTTGGTAATGTAATTTTCGGATTGAAATTGAGTGACAAGATTTTTGACTTCAAGAAGTGTTGCCATTGTTCGATTGTTAAGATTTTAGGGAATTCACGATAGTTTTAACGGCAATTTATCATTTGCGCGGCGAATTACCAACTCCATTTTTCCCTCCGGCATCTTTAACATTTATTTAGCACATATTAACACACGCAACTAATGAACTTACCGTAAGTTTGCATCGAACAATAATTCTACTTTTTTAATTTTTCATAAAGGACTTATCTATGAACTCTTTCCGAAATGCAGTTTGGATTCAAATCAAAGAATCCTCTTCTAAAACGTTCCGTCCGGTTGTTCGCCGCGGAACATCTCTTGTAGCAGCTTTTTCTTTTGTTTTGGGGGTAATGTTTGCACCTGCTGTATATGCACAAAATTCTGCCCCAACGGAAGCTAGAGAGAAAAAAGATATGAAAATCAAAGTCGTTACCAACAAAGACGGCAAGACTGAAGTAATGGAACTTAATGGCGAAGAAATGCTAAATAAGCCCGAAATAGCGAAAATGCTCAAAGATTTGAAGATTGACATGAGCAAACTGAAAAATGACCTGAAAGGAAATACAAATATTTCGGTAAATCGTGTCATTAGAACTGACGGCAGCCCATCCACAACTGATGAAGAAGTTACGATTACTTGCAGTGGCAAAGGCGATAAGAACAAATGTGTAGTAATTGTAAATGGTGATTCAGCAAAATGCAAAGCAATGGGTAAATGT
The DNA here is from genome assembly GCA_937868245.1 of uncultured Ignavibacteria bacterium. Taxonomy (GTDB): domain Bacteria; phylum Bacteroidota; class Ignavibacteria; order Kapaibacteriales; family UBA961; genus JADJXV01. The sequence continues at coordinate 2,050 of CALMMI010000763.1, forward strand.
TCAACAAAAGGAACTTGCTCCGTTCAAACTACCACAACGGCGAATGGGAAGCAGTGCAAGGTAATTACAGTAACCAAAAGCATCGGTGATAAGGGGGATAGGATTGAAACAACCGCCATTGCAAATGCAGATGGAAGTAATGAGGAAATAGTTACAGAGAATATTCGCGGTCAGGAGTTGCAAGCCAATGCAAATACCAATGGTGATAATGCAGAAATAATTACAGAGGATATCCACGGTAATGAACTGCCAACCCGTGTATTTATACGCAAGTTCAACGACGATGATGATGATAATGTCGTTATAATTGATGGGAATTTGAATTTAAATGAAACTAATGGCGATATAACAATCAATTCAAATGCAAATGAGAATGAGAACGGGAATCATAACCGTACTATGAAATTCATCATCAAACAAACAAATGAAAACGGCGATCCCTCTAAAGTAAAAGTAAGAATTCATAAATATATTAACGACGAAGTGAAAGTGAGTGAGCCAAAAGAAACGACTGAGCCAAAGGAACATAAACTGCAAGATATGACTTCTACACTTGATGTTCCATCACTCAACCTTGCTCCAAACCCGAACAAAGGTCAATTTACACTTTCATTTACTCTTAAAGAAACAGGTAATGCTACGATAACAATTGCCGACTTGGCAGGGCATGAAGTATATACCGAGCCACTTTTCAATTTCACAGGGGATTATAGCAAATCCATTGATTTAACATCGAAGGCTCGTGGTGAATATTTGCTGAAAATCTCACAAAACGGAAAATCTGCAACTGCAACTATTGTGCTTGAATAAAAGAATCTCTGTCTGAATACACACGGACACTTATAGCCGCACTGATACATCTTGTAGAGGTGATTTGTGCGGCTATTATTTTTCAAAAAAGCTACA
>CALMMI010000764.1 GCA_937868245.1 uncultured Ignavibacteria bacterium
TATGTTGAAACGTTATATTTGTTCCATTTGATGAAGGATTCGGATAACATTGCAAATTATCGGTTATAATTCTTCCATCTGTGCTTGCCACCCTGAAATTCGTTTGGGTTTCCGAATAATTATTTAATACATCCCATGCACGAACCTTTACCGAATGACTACCGGAGGTCAAATTAAATATTTGTTTTTGAGTACTGCCCCGGCGTGAGTCATCTAATGATGTACTAAAACTTGGAGTTAAATCCAAAGGAGCAGGATCGTTATCAAACCAGGCTTCAATTTTATGCCCGATACTCGACCCTGTGGTGTTAATACCCGTAGAATCAAACAAGTCCACTAAAAGTAACGGCGATTTCCGTACCAAATTTCCTGCTTGAAACGAATGATCATCTAAAAATATTGATATAGAGGGTCCGATTTTATCATTAAAGTGCTCTACATCTGCAATAATTCCACCAACTAAGAACGAACGTGAATTACCCTTTGCAGTTTTTGTATCTGAAAAAGCATACGCATATAACCGCCCTTGCTTATTTGTAAAGCTTAAATCCATAGGCATTACAAACTCTGCTTTAAATAATCCGTTTTTCACACGGTATGCACTTCTATTAAGAGTGCCACCTGTTTTTAAGATTGAATGCGTTACATCGTCGGCTTCATCTACAACACGGGCATCTATATCACTGTCATCCAATGTAATAAGCGCAGTTCCATTAAAGCTTGTATCAACCGCCGGACTCTTTGATGTGGTAATTGAACCTTCGATAGTTACAGTAGAAAGTGCCTTCAAAAGTGGCATCATCGGAACACTGTCGGTAACAGGCTTTCCATTGATTGCATCAATGCGTACAATATCTTCTGGGAACAACAAGCGCATCGTAGGGTCGCCAAGTAGGAAGTACTTCTCATCATTGAGGGAGTTTCTTTCCTGCTTTACATTATACATAATATCGCCTAAACGCAAATATTTCCCGTCTGCTCCGCGTGTAAACAAGAACTTGTAAAACAGAGCTGCTATTTGTTTATTTTCGGATGAAAACACCGGACGCGAAGCTGCAAACACCCCGATTGCACCACCTACTTTACTGAATACCAATTCTTCCGCTCCACTTTGGTGGTCGCCATCGTCAAAACGTGCAAAATCACATGTGGCAGCTGTTAGGAAAAACAGTTTATTCATGTTGGTCATCTGTGGTATTGTAGTTTCTCTCTCGAATATCAATTCGTGCGCCCATACGCGGGGGCTACCATGCCCAACCCAACTGAGGAGAACCGAACCGTTGGTATTTACTTCATTCAGAAGCTGTGCAGTAACTGCCGGTTTACGGCGTCCGTTCGGAACATTCTCTACAGGATATTCAGCCAAATACACCTTATGCTTTTGCATATCATCCGGGATTGAATAGATCGCTAAATCTTCTGATCCTTGGGTGTGCTCCGTTCCGTCATCGGTTAGAGTGGTTAATCCGTCATCTGCCACTAACGTTACTGTCGATTGCCATTCACCATGGGTTGATTCTGTTTCATATCGTTTAATCTTTTCAACAATCCATTGTCCCATTTCTGGTGTCGGGATTGGAATGCGCGAGATAGCCATGTCAACTTTTCTGTCATTACCCGCAACCCGTGCAAAATAATCATCGGTTGTGTAGGTTCCTGTTTCGTCGAACGGACCATCGAAATATTCAGATTCATACGGCGGAACAAAATTTGTTTCCTGGGTTTGTATGTTTTTATAATCGCTGTGTCCGTCTCCCCACAAGAGAACATATTTTGGCTTATTCGACCAATTTGCATAGGCAAAAGCAAGAAAATCACGAATTGCAGTAACATCAGTCATGCCGCCGGAAAACTCATTGAAAATTTGTTCGGTGGTTACTACACTTACAGACAATTCTTTTTGTGATTCACGGTATTCTTTGAATTTGACAGCTGATTCCAAAAGGCTTTTGTTCGTAATCACAACAACATCCGTATTTGCAAAGTTTGAACGCAAATCGGCTATATCTGCTGTTTCTAACAAGCGTGGCGTTTTAATCGTTGATGATATATAGAATCTTTTTGGAGCTGCTGTAGGAATATCGGTACGAACTATAAACATCCCGCCTGTTGAAGCAAAATTTTTGAGCATCTTGGGCTGAGTACGGTCAGTTACATCGAACCCGAATATTTCGCCTGAAAACCCGTTAAAAGAATACTCTGTTCCACCGTTTAGTGAAAGGTCGGATAGAAATTCTATTTCGTTATTAATTGCTACACATTCTCTCGGGTAGTGGATTTCGAACCAATCCATCAATCCGCTGGCAGATGTGCTGCCAGTGTTTGAGTAGGTAAATTTTAGGACACTGCGATTGTCGGAAGCAATTGTTGAAGCCGGTATCTTGGCAGAGCTAACCTCTGAGTACGATTCAGTATAGTTACTTGAACTGTTGCTTGGATTAACCCCGGGAATTTCTACATTTTCCAAAAGAGTACCATTTTCAGCAATGGCAAAACTTCCATTTTTCGCACTACGGTGTGCAACTGCATACTTGTAGAGAATATCCCCGCTTCTGACTAAATTTTGAAGAGGTGTTGTAAATATTTGGGGCAAGGAATTATCAACAGTTCTACCAAACCATGTACGACCCGAAGGAATAATAAACGCATTTGTCAGTTCTTCTTCATTAAACAAACGGGCAGTATAGCTTGTTGGTCTGTTGGTTATAGGATTTACGGGTGCTTCCGATTCAGTAGCGCGAATACCGGCTTGCCCGCCAACTGTTATAAGGTACGAACTGGTGGTTGAGTAAGGATTGGTATAATGACTGAATGAATTATTTTTATATTCGAATCCATTTGGTCCACTTGCATAAAAAAGTATAGCGTCAAGTTCACCATTCGGTTTTGTCCTTACGATTATCGGCTGTTCCTGCAATTTATTTTTGAGAGACAGGCTTGCGTCTTCCGTCATAAGTTTTCCGCCATTCCCAAATACTTTTATCGTTGGCACATCTGAGGCAGTTAGATTCAGACCATATTTTGAAAGCATTGAAGCATCTATTTTGTAAATCCCTTCGCTTTCTATCGTGATTTTCACCCATTTACCGGCACTTAGGGTTTTTGTGTCGTCCGATAGTTTTGCCAGAGTGGTTTGATTTACCCTCCATGTTTTGGACTGCTCATTATTAAGAACTTGAAAAACACTGTAATCATCTTTTCCGGACGCAACTACCGATTTTCCACTTGCAAAACGAATCGTTACGATAATTTTAGTAGGCAGTTCAACTGTTTGGGAAGCTGCGTCGTACCGGGCTGCAACGATTGAGAGGTCGGCAATGTATTTGTTACGTGCTATCCCTCCGTATGTTAGGTTTACCCAATCCTTAGATGTTACTGTTTGATATAGTTCAGGACGAAGTTCATATACAGACTCGTGAAATTCACCATTACGATGTGGAGTTGGTGTAGGCGACATCTTTTGTGCTATCCGTCGGACACCAATTGTCTGAATATTAGTAATTGTAAAATCTGACGGTGAGGGGATTGCAATAGGAGCAGAAACAGTTAGCAACGAAGGTGCACCATACTTTGCAGGTGAAATTACAGCACCTTGGATTCTTGGGAGAATTGTCTGCTCGCCGGAAGAAGTGATTATTGTATCCAGCTTCTCAAATTGCGGTGTATAGCTTACCACCAGTTCCGCAGCTGATGACCGAATAACTTCCAATCCTCTTCCAGCAAATATAGACTGACCAAACAAACTGTTTGACGTGGTAAGCATTACAGCAAAAAGCAACACTACTGCAGGTGATATGCCCTTGATAAATGATAGTTTCATAAAGGTGTGACCTCTTTTGGTTTTAAGAACTATGAACAATTAAATAGTGTAAACCTTTTGTCATAATTGAATTTTGTATAGGCGTAAAAAACTATCCGCAGGTAAAATCACACGGAAGTGCTAATAAACTATTCGGATAATACAAAAGAGAATAAAGACTGATGTAGATACAAAACGACCACTTTGTTTTTCATTAAGTTTCTAAAATTTAATAGAATTAACAAAAAACACAAGCAAACCGCGTTTTATAATTGAGGTAGAAATGTGCAGTAGGCAGAGAATTAGTTCGGCTAAAATTGATGTAATTATGAGACGAAAATACACTAAGAAATATTTGCAACCAAATACTTTTTCATACAAATACTTTTTTTAGAAAAAAAAATGTTTGCTGAGTTTACAAAAATGCCTCGTCATCGGGGGGAATGATGACAAGGCATGCAGCATAAAGAGGAGGTTGACAACTTGCGCTGTCGAGCGGGAAACGAGACTCGAACTCGCGACATTAACCTTGGCAAGGTTACGCTCTACCAACTGAGCTATTCCCGCTTGCGTTTTCAATTCGACGCAAAACTACAAAGATTTCAACAATCTGTCAAAAAATATTTTCACACCTCAATTAAACCTTCGATTGAATTCACCGGCACAAATTTCCTTAACTTTTTGGAAATTAACAACATCGTGGCTTTCAATTTGAATTGAAGTTACTTCCTTATCTGTGATTCCGCAAGGAATAATCATCTCAAATTCCCGAATATCATTATTTACATTCAGAGCAAATCCGTGGGAAGTTACCCATCGTGAACAGTGAATTCCGATAGCACAAACCTTCCTTTGATGCTCAACCCATACCCCTGTTGAACCATCAACACGACCTCCCAAAACTCCAAATTGTCCGATTGTTGCAATAATGCACTCCTCAATCTCCCGTAAGAACCAATGAAGATCCTCCCGAAAGTCGGTTAATCTGAAAATCGGGTATCCTACAAGTTGTCCTGGATTGTGAAGTGTAACATCACCGCCTCGATTGATAGGGATGACATTAATTTTCCGTTCAGCTAATTTATCTGCTGTTTCTATTACGTTCGCGTCCGTGCCGTTTCGTCCTATTGTTATGACGGTAGGATGCTCACAGAGCACAAGTGTACTTGGTTTATCACATTTTAGTACTGCAGCAGCAAGAGTTCGCTGTTTTTCCCATGCTTCGTTGAAGTCAATCAAGCCCCATTCTTCGATTTCTATCATAGTTTTCATCTTTACCGGACGTTCTTTGAACTCGAAAAAAAGTAAAACACGTATTTGATTTCTTGAAAGTGTAAAACTTTCAATCTGAACTATTTAGACTTAACTATTTCTACCAAATTCATTGTAGAAACTACATCGTATTTCTACAAATAGTTTTTTTTCAAATATCAAATTATTAAATGATGTTAGGCAGAAATAACTTATTGCGTTTTTCTTCAGGTCCTGACAGATGCTACACCAAATATTCCTCTATGGAATTTTACTGTCAAGTCGGTTGTTTACCGCCGTGAATTGGGTGGTTATATTGTAGAGATACACCGTAGTGTGTCTCATGTACTGTGGAAACCTGCACACTTCTGAGACGCACTACGGTGCGTCTCTACTGTTTTATTACAATTCTATGCACGGCGGTAAATAACCGACCTTCCTTTATTACCTTGCAATCAAATATTTTACTTGATAATTAAAATTGGATAAACTTACTATTTCGACCATATAACCTTTTGTAGAATACACTCTTTACATAATTCTTAAAGCTACCATAGGACAATAAAAAAAGCAAAAAGGTAAGCCATAAATAATATGACTTACCTTTTGTTTTTTTACGAAGCACAAAATCCTGTGATTACAATCTCATTTCTTCCCAAGCGGCGAACCAAGAAACGGAGGCTTAGGGAAATCCCCTTCCAACGGACGAATTTCCAAATCTTCAAAAAGAATATCAGGCACAATAAGCGATGCGCCGATATACTGTGAGCCGCCCGTTACAAACGGCGAAGCAATTGCGGATGCAAGGTAATTGTATGCAGATGGTTTTTTACCGACTGCTATAATATCCTTAAAAGCCTGCACTGTAAGACCCGCTGCCTCTGTTCCGCGTACAAGTTCTTCCTTACCGTTAGGGTATAGTTTATATACTTCCAGAAGCGAAAGCTTTGTTTCACCTTGTGCAAACGGATATTCTCCCGCTGTTTGTTCGTAGAGTGCAGTAAACAGAATATTTTGATTGAGTGCTTTGCGTACTATTATTCCGTATGGTAATTCACGGTCTTTACAGAGCTTGAGCATTTTTTGGCGTAATGCTGCTGATTCAAGTTGTTTATCGGCTTTCTTTTCAGGTGTAGCGGTTAATTCCAACGTACTAAGCATCGCAGCCCCACCACGTTGATGTCCGTTTGATTGCTTAATACGTTTTGTAGGTATTCTGGAGGAAAGTAGAGTTTTCAAATACCCGTTTTCTACCAAATTGACTTGTTGGGCAGCAATACCGTCATCATCAATTGTATAGCTTCCGATAAGTGATGTAGTGCCAAAATTATTTTTATTGGGAGTTGCTGTAATCGAGAGAAATTCAGGCAAAACCCGACCACCAATTTTATTTTGGAATGCACTATAGCGTTCTGATTCCTGCATCCCGCGTTCGGTTAGAGGCTGACGCTGCGCTACAAGATTTGGAGCAAACATTTGGGCAACTATTTCAGCTGCTGCCTGATCTTCAAAAAGAACAGGACCCGAATACGCATCAGCAAGTGTAGGTGCAAATGTAAGGCGGTTCAAATTTGCTGCTGTCAGTTTTACGGCGTTCATCAAAGAATCACGACTTGGCAATTCACTTGGTTTACGACTGTATGAAGTATAAACATTCGCAAGTGGCATACCGTCGGCAGCTTGTGTTGAACTTACAACTTCAAGACCGGTATAATATTCTGTTTTTTGATATTCCCGACCTTCACTATTTACATAATAAATATGTTCGGGAGTAAACTCCACATTCACACTCGACGCACTGATTGCACTGTATTCACTGAAAATTGCGGATAAGTCCTTACATAATTGTCTGAAATACCCGGCATCGAACATCGGCACAGTACCTGTATCGGCTAATATCTGTGCAGATAATCCTTTAAAATCAGGAGTCGTATCTGTTCGCATACGATTTTTGATTGATGCTTCTTTTTTTGCAAACAATTCAGCTGATTGTTTATAACAGGCATCTGTAGCCAGCCACAATTCACGACGAAGCGACGAGTAATCCAATTCGAGTGGTACACGGCGATTATGGAACGATTCTTCATCATCTGCACTACCAAAAAACCCTAAACTAACATCAAAGTAATTGGTGTTATCAAACTCCGGTTTACCGACACGAATTCCAACCGAAAGAGTTGCAACAGGGCTGTGGCGTTCGTGAACAATACCTCCAAGTGATGCTTTCATACTCTGTGCATCACGAAAAGTGAGGGTATATTCTACATAATACGGTTTTTGAAGCGAAGGGACTGATAACTGAGAAAGCGAACGTTGAATTTCATCACGCATTGCGCGGAGAATATCATCATTTGCTGCAAAGAGAGTAGGTGTACTGAGTAAGAATAAAGCTAGAAACGCATATTTTTTGAGAAACTTCATAAGGTCGGATTGAAAATTTGATACAAAGAAAAGGACTTTGGATAACGATTGAAGTGGATATCCTGACAACTATACATCCGGAAAGTTCATAGTTGACGTATAAACAATGGAATTAAGTCTTCAAAATTAGCAAATATTACAGTAATATGCCGCGTATTTTCAGCCTGACACCAGATAACATGGACGATGAAGGCAGTAGCAAAGGGGATTTTCCTTGTCAAATTTTGAAAACTTGCGTAATTTCGCAGAGCGAAACGCCAATTTAGCTCAGCTGGTAGAGCAGCTCATTCGTAATGAGCAGGCCGCCGGTTCAAATCCGGCAATTGGCTCTTATAAAAACCCTTTGTAAATAATAGTTTACAAAGGGTTTTTATATTTTCATTTAATCTATTTAGAATACTTTTTCTTTGAATAGAAGCTGTGTATATGTTAATATTTGCATCCAAATGTTAATACCAATACCTGCCTTCACACATATACTTAATTTTGTGAAGAAAAAGAGATTTATATCAAGATTGCTTTTTCTCGAAACAAATTATCTACTCTATATTCCAAAACATAAATGAAAAAATATTACCCTTTTATGCAAACCTACCGAGTCCTGTTATTTTTGATTATCCTTGTCACTTCATGCATAGGACAGAACAAAACACCTCTTCAAAAAGACGTAACAAATAAATCAAACAAGCCTCAACTTCAGCCCCAAAATGTAAATCAAGTATGGACACCACCTTCAAATCAAAATCCTATTCGTGAACAAGTAAGCCAATATATACGACGGATGCTTCAGGATAAAGCAGGGAACATTTGGTTCGGAACAAATGGAGACGGGGTATGTCGTTATGACGGAAATTCCTTCACCTATTTCTCCCAATATGATGGTTTTGCAGGCGATGCAGTAAGGGGTATTGTAGAAGACAACAAAGGAATTATCTGGTTTGCGACTTCCGGAGGCGTCTCCCGTTACGATGGAAAATCCTTTACAAATTACACTACCAAGGATGGCTTGAATCATAATGAGATGTGGAGTATTTTGCTTGATAAAACCGGAAATCTTTGGTTTGGCACCGTGGAAGGGGTCTCACGCTTCGATGGAAAAAATTTTACAAACTTCCCATTTCCTGCAGCAGCCCCCGGTCAATTTTCAGATGCACCCCATCCATCTAAGTTAGTTAGTTGCATATATCAAGATAAAGGCGGAAATATTTGGTTCGGTACGTATGGCAGAGGTGTCTATCGTTACGATGGTACATCACTAACCAATTTTTCAGAAAAAGACGGACTCTGTAATAATGTTGTTCAATGTATAATAGAAGATAAGAACGGGATTTTTTGGTTCGGTACAAGGTTCGGTGGCATGAGCCGGTACGATGGAAAATCTTTTACTACCTATACAGATAAAAATGGTCTGAGTACAAATTTTGTTTGGACAATATTTGAAGATAAGATCGGTAATCTATGGCTCGGCACTGCCGGCGGGGGCTTGTGTCGATATGACGGAAAGTCGTTCACACACTATTCACAGGCGGAAGGTCTTGGTAACAGACATGTTCAGAGTATTTTAGAAGATAAGTACGGCAACCTTTGGTTCGGAACTTCCGGAGGAGTTTATCGTTTTAATGGTAAAACGCTCTACAATTTCACAAAGGATATGGCTGGTCAATGATTATGTTTTGTTTAAAATACTTGTAATATTAGGCTTCAGAATCCTATCTATACTTATATCACCACCCTAGTAGCTGCAACATTACCCGGTAAAGTAATTCATTGAATTAACTCCAAAGAGATTCTTTCCTAACCTATCACCACCCCCTCAAAAGCATGAAAAATGCCTTACAAAAGGAGTAAAGTCGTATTTTTGTATAAGATACATTCAAATCGTGCATATTTGACTAAAGGCGGCAGCTCAAATCCGATTTTAGTCTTCACTTATACAAGTCCGAATTCTTGCCGGGCTTTTTGTTATTCTTCAGCTAAAATTTATGAAACTGATTCTTATACTTATCAGCTGCTGTGTTCTTTTTTCATGTTCAAGCAAAGATGCCACGTTCGGAGCACCTTTCACCCTCAAAAACGACCAGACAATTACTGTATCGGAAGCTGCCAAACCCGCTAATTACGACCGAGTCATACGTGTGGAAGGCGACTGCTATCAAGTATGCCAAACCGAGGGCTGCTGGCTTGTAGTAACAGACGGTAAGCAAAAACTGCATGTAATAATCAAAGATAAAGACTTTGCTGCGCCAATGGATTGCGGCGGCAAAAAAATTGCACTTGAGGGCAAGGTTCAGGAACAATTGACTACCGAAGATGATGCCCGTGAATACGCAGGGCAAGCAGGGAAAAGTGATGCCGAAACTAATGCAATTGTCGGCGATCAGCGGGTGGCTGTGTTTGTTGCAACAAGTCTTGAAGTAAAACAGTAATTCCCAAATTACATTAAAAAAGCTGCTTGAACGTTAATTGCTGTTAATTCTTTTCATATTCTCTCTTTTCTCTCTTCCATGCTTTCAATCTCACATCTCTCTATTCATTTCGGTGGTAATTATCTTTTCGACGATATTTCATTTACAATCGGTTTGCGTGATCGCATCGGGTTGGTAGGAAAAAACGGAGCGGGTAAATCTACCCTTCTTAAAATCCTTGCGCGGCAACAAGAAGCTGAGACAGGATCAGTCTCTCAACCAAATGATTTCACTGTCGGTTATCTTTCACAAGACATTGAGGCAACTCTTGGTAAAACCGTCTATGAAGAAACCAAAACCGCCCTTGCCGAACTTGTAGAGCTTGAGCATAAAATTCATCTTTATTCCGAGCAACTTGCCACACGTACAGATTATGAATCTGATGAATACTGCGATATTCTTCACAAACTCGGCGAAGCAAATGAATATTTCGATTTCCACGGTGGTTATACGATGGAAGGCGATGTGCAAAGAATATTAATGGGATTAGGATTTCTCGAAAGAGATATGGAACGTCTTGTAGATGAATTTTCAGGTGGGTGGCAAATGCGTATCGAGCTTGCCAAAATGCTTCTTCGCAAACCTGACTGTATCCTTTTGGATGAGCCTACAAACCACCTTGATATTGAATCGATTCAATGGCTGGAAGAATACTTGAAAACATACGAAGGTTCTGTAGTTCTTGTTTCGCACGATAGAGCATTTCTAGATTCGGTATGTACACGGACAATTGAAATTACCAATGGCAATATTGAGGATTATCCTGCTTCCTATTCCCGCTATGTAGTTCTCCGTCAGGAGCGTCGCGAGCAGACAATGAACGCCTACAAAAACCAACAGCGTGAAATTGCCAAAACCGAAGAATTTATCGAACGTTTCCGTTCCAAAGCAAATCTTGCTTCGCGTGTACAATCACGTGTAAAAGCACTTGATAGAATTGAACGTATTGAAATTGAAGAAGAAGATACGTCTGCTATTAAATTTCGTTTTCCTCCGGCTCCACGTTCAGGGCAAATAGTAGTTGAAACTGAGAAACTAACCAAAAAATATGGTGAGAAGACCATCCTCAACGAAATTGACTTTGGTTTGGAGCGAGGTGACCGTGTTGCATTCGTCGGTAAAAACGGCGAAGGTAAAACCACCTTCTCCAAAATCCTCGTCGGTTTGGAAAGTTATATCGGTACACTCAAACTTGGACATAATGTTAAAATCGGATACTACGCCCAACACCAAGCAGAAAGCTTGGACGGTAATTCAACTGTATTTGAGATTATTGATAATGCAGCAGCAGGTGAAATGCGTACACGGGTTCGCAGTCTGTTAGGTGCGTTTTTGTTCAGTGGTGATGCTGTTTTTAAGAAAGTAAAAGTGCTGTCGGGAGGGGAGAAATCTCGTCTTGCTCTTGCAAAATTATTGCTTGAACCGATAAATTTCCTCGTATTGGATGAGCCGACGAACCACTTGGATATGCGTGCAAAAGACGTATTGAAACAGTCACTTTTGGATTATGATGGTGCAATGATTGTGGTATCTCACGATAGAGAGTTCTTGCAAGGATTAACGAATAAAGTGGTCGAGTTCAAGAATGGTAAACTCAAGGAATATTCAGGCGATGTGTATGACTTCTTACGCGATAACAAGATTGAATCGCTCAGACAATTGGAAATCAAGAAAACAGCACAAAATAATCTTAAGAACGAAATAAAACCTGCAGTCCAACCGAAACCACATACGCCTGCGTCAAACCACCCGAAACGGAATGATAAAGACCGTCGTGCAATCGAAAAGCATGTTTCTGAAACCGAAGCCCTTATTGCAATGCTCGAAAAAGCAATCGCAACAATCGAAAATGAAATGAGCCATCCGGAATTTTACACAAATCCTAAGAGTTCTGCATCTATTACCCTGCTTTACAACGATAAACGTAAAGAACTTGAAGATGCTATGGAATTGTGGAGTACGCTACAAGAGCAGTTGGTGTAGAAGGTAGGATGTTTGGCTGAAAATTAATTATAAAATTAATTTTCAGAATCTATAAAAACGAAGAATTGGCAAATATCTGAATACTTCGACAAGCTCAGTATGACGAACCAGTTACGTCACCCTGAGCCCGTCGAAGGGTTCAATTATTTGCCAATTGTATTTGGAATGTAATCAAGACTTACTTGTTGTTTTCTTCTCATTCGGCACCCACGGCACATCATCCACTCCCTCAAGAAAATTAGCCATCCTAGCCGATACAAAAAGAAAATCCGAAAGACGGTTCAAAAACTTAATGGCAAATTCACCGATATTCTCTGAATGGGAAAGTTCAACCGCTGCACGTTCAGCACGGCGGCATACTGTTCGTGCCAGATGCAGATGCGCTGATAACGGACATCCACCCGGCAAGATGAAATTTCTCAACGGAGTTAAATCTTCCTCGAATTCATCAATCAGATGCTCAAGCCACTCTATATGCTCCAATTCAATGCGTGGAATATGATATTTTGCAGGAGGATCAAGCGGGGTAGCCAAATCACTTCCCACAGTAAAAAGCAATGATGACAAATGCTCAAGCGGATGTTTAAGTCGATGTGTCGGCTTATGGGTAAGAGCTATCCCGATAACGGAATTAAGTTCATCAACCGTACCGTAAGCTGCAATTCGAAGGTGATATTTTTCTACACGCTGACCTCCAAAAAGTCCGGTAGTACCGTCATCCCCTGTTTTTGTATATATTTTCATAGAAGAATTTGAAATTGGTTATTCAGCAGTTTCAGGTGCTTGTCCAACTGATGCAACTTGTGCGTCAAGCATTAGCAGTCCGCCCATATCATTACCAATCATTTTCAATATTTGGAGTACTCTGCTTGCCATTGCTTCTTCTTCGCGTTGTTCGGTAATGAACCAATGGAGGAATACCTCTGTTGTATAATCGTTTACATCGCGGGTTAGGCGCACGATGTCGTTAATACGTCCGGTTAGTTCACACTCATGCTTATAAACAGCTTCAATTACCTCCATAGGGGAATTCCATTTTTGAGTAGGAGCAGGAATTTTACTGAGAATTACTTCGCCATTTCTCTCCAATATATAATTATATATTTTCATAGCGTGAGTTGTTTCTTCGGTTGCCTGACGGCGTGTCCACTGTTCAAAACCTTCCAAATCGAGTGTGTTAAAATACGTAGCTGCCGAAAGATACAGATACCATGAAAAAAACTCACGGTTCATTTGCTCATTGAGCATTTCTAATACTTTTCCCTTTAACATTGTCGTTCTTTCTAAATAGTAAATAAGTACTGTAATAATTTTTTTCGGGAATACTACTTATAATTCACCAAAGCCATTTTCAAACAGTAATTTGAGTTCTGTGATTGCGTCAGCCTCATCAGCTCCCTCTGCAGTGAGCAGCAACTCACTGCCTTGCTCCGCTGCTAGTGTCATTACACCTATTATACTTTTGGCGTTAATATCATAGCCGTCGCGGTTAAGATAAATATCCGATTTAAATTTAGCTGCTAATTTCACAAGCATCGCCGCTGGGCGAGTGTGAAGTCCGGCACGGTTACGAACTATAAGTGTTTCTTGAATCATAAAAAGGCAAGTATGGAATATATCGTCAGAACAATTGCAAATAGACTACGTTCCCGATGCTGCCTTTGCTATTCGATTCATCAGAGCGGTGTTGCTTTGCACAGTATCATTACACAAAATAAGGATTTCTTGGAAACTTTCAGCATCCGCTCGTCGAAATTCTGCATAAATTGTTTCGGAACTGAGCAGATATACAAGATTTTTAAGTTCAGATGGCGGATTTTCTGTTGCTAATATCATCCTTTTAAGATTTGGATTCACTTCCATTTCTTCTGAAATAGCCTCCCAAGATTTCATCAATCTAACAGCGGCTTGTGGGGCATAATGACGGTATTTCATCCCCGGTGCAATGGGAGTAGATGTTTCTTCTCCAGAATGCATTATCACCTTTTTACCCAAAACGCTTTCGATATCTTCACGGGTAATCGAACCCGGTCGGACTATTATCGGGGTAACACCAAGAATATCAATAATTGTCGATTCAATCCCTACTCTACATTGCCCGCCATCTACAATTGCAGCAATTCTGCCGTTCATATCATCAAATACATGCTGTGCAGTTGTCGGGCTTGGCTTTCCTGAACGGTTTGCAGATGGTGCTACCAGTGGTTCACCTGCTTCAGTAATTATTCGCAGGGCAATCTCATGTGCCGGCATTCGCACTGCTATTGTATCTAACCCTGCCGAAACGATGGAAGGAACTTCCTTTCGTTTTTTCAAAATCACTGTTAACGCTCCCGGGAAAAACGCATCAGCCAAACGGTAGAATTCATCAGGAATATCAATTGCAATTCTTTCAACATCTTCAATTGATGCAATATGAGCTATCAATGGATTATCCTGTGGACGACCTTTTGCTTCGTAGATTTTCTGAACTGCTTTTTCATTAAATACACAAGCACCGAGACCATACACCGTTTCCGTGGGAATACCAACTATTTCCCCTGAACGTAATAATTCTGCTGCGCGGACGATTGCAGAATCGGGATTGGTGATTGCGTTTAATAGTTCGGTTGTCATTCAAGTTTCAAGAATTTTATCAAATTTTTAATCAAAAAAAAGAAAAGGTCTAATTCCATTGATGGAACTAGATGTAAAATAGTAACTTACATTTTATCTATTTTACTTTTGAATACTTTTCTCTCTTTTGTATTGATCCATCTTCGTTGTAATATGTCCATACACTGTCCTTCAGCCAAATGAGATTATTATCATATACTTTCGTATGAAAATCTTCTTCGCTTACAATATCTTGTGTTACATAGAATTCCAACCGTTTTATCTTTTGGTCAGGATACCTATATGTATCTTCCTTATAATAATGATTAGCTGCATAATATAAATGTCTCGGCGATATTTTTTCGTCTTGATTTTCTGAATGGGCATAAACTCCTAAAAAAGCAAATAATGGTAAAGGTGTTGAGAAAAATAAGAACACCCAATCAGATACATTTTTTATCTTAATTTTAGCAAAAACTATTGTCATAATTAAAACAAGAATACCCAAAGCCCAAAAAACCGGTAAAAGTACAGAGGGCAGCATTGCACCTCCGCCTGTTTGCATCAATCCGCCGATAAAAGCGAGTGTAAACGTATTGTATATTAGTGCAAAAATCATTAACCCCACACCTGAAGTTTTTTTGTTTAGAAGTGATTCAACATATCTTCTAACTCTTTCTTCAGGTTCAACTTTTCTTGTAGTTTTTATCGTTTCTTTCATAGAATATATAAGTCATATAAATGGAAGAAGTTGACTCAATCTCACTGATACCGCCCCACAGCCTCAGCCTGCGCATCATTCAATGCACCCGCAGCAGATTTTCTTCCATACAATGCCTCTACAACAGCATTTTCCAAAAGAGCTTCGATCTCCAACCATTTTGGGTGGACTGGTGTCATTTTTGCTTTAGGTAACTGTTCAGCAAACACATTGCGGTTCTTTACTTGCTTGAAGTAATCGTCAGAGAAATAGCGTTTGTCGGCAGGGAAGCCGGCTTCCGATACTTTTTTGCAAAACTCTAAAGTGGTTTTGCCATCAGTAATATACTTTGCAAATTTTGCGGCTAATTCTTGGTTTGTACCTTTTGCTGGTAACGCGATATATTCACCTCCGGCAAATGATACTCCTGATGATTTCATTCCCGGGACTAATGCCACGCTATAATCCAGTGATGGATTTCCGGCAGCAATTTTAGTCATAAGCCACCCGCCTGAGAACCAAAAGCCCACTTTGCCTTGTACGAACGATACATCCAACTGACGCTGTGTTTCTATTAATCCCATCCTTGATAATGTAATGTATGTATTCAATCCTTGGATATTCTCAGCAGAATTTAATGTTAGTTTCCCGTTTGCATCCATCACATCACCGCCGTTACTCCAGAAGAAAGGAAGTATCTTTTTGTACAGACGGTGGCGGTCATCACCATTAGCACCGAAAGGGTATATTCCCTCAATGGCTTGAAGTTTTTCGCAAGCTGTTATTAGTTCAGTCGTATTTGTCGGTATTGAAGTTACTCCCGCTTTCTTTAACAGTTCATTATTGCAGAACATAACACGGGTATCTACATTCCAAGGGTAGGCATACACTTTTGATTTCCACATTGCTGGTGGTTGCGAAAATTCAGCAAACTTTGAGAATGTTGAATCATTCGGTAATTCTTTTAGTACTCCTGCACTTGAAAACTGTGCAACCCAATCGGAACCAAGCTCTATAATATCCGGTGCGGTATTTGAATTAAAAGCAGCTAAAAGTTTAGTTTTGCCGTCGTTCCAACTTAAATCCGTAAGTTCTACCTTGCAGTGCTCTTGCTTTTCAAATTCGGCAACAAGGTCTTTCAATGCCTGTTTTTGTGAAGGTTCACTCCAGAAATGCCAGAATTTGATTGTTTGATTTCCGTCGGATGACCCGTTTTTGGTACATGATGATAAAAGAAAGATAGATACAAGCAGAAGATAGATATAGTTTTTCATGAAAACAATAATAAATGAATAATGATTCTGAAGGTACTTACACAGGTGTTTTCTATTCTGTAACACCCAAGAAAACACCAGTTTTTTTCAAAGATACAAAAATTCCATCTCGTTCTATATTGAAAAATGCGGTAATTTTGGACAAAATCCGGAATACATCTTTCGTTCAACGCTTTCCATTATATCTTTATGATAGAAGATTATTTCAAGCCTGTCAAGATGAAGCTCACCACATTAACTGGCTATGTGGAAAATTTCATCGCCTCATACTCCGATAAAAGCAAGGAGACACAGGGAACATACCAAAGAACCCTGCGGGAGTTCGTTTCCTTTTTTGGGGCAGATAAGCAATTTCATTTTAGAGTAAAGGATGTGGAGCGTTATAAAAACCATCTGATTACCTCTAAAAAGATGAAGGATATTTCGGTTGCAGCATATATGACCTCGCTTCGGTTGTTGTGTCAATACCTTGTAGAGTCAGGAGTAATTGAAAAGAACCCTGCTAAAAGTGTTCAAGGAGGAAGGCGACCTATTGCCCACGCAAGAACATTCCTTACAATTGATGATATTGAATTACTCTTAAACAGTATAGATAAGGATACTCCAACCGGGCTACGTGATAGAGCACTTATTCTGACAATGCTTGGATGTGCATGTGCAGAATTGGAACTTACTCATGCAGAAGTAGGCGATCTTAAAAAAGTTGACAACCGATGGGTACTCTATGTTCAAGGTAAGGGAAAGAGCATCAAGGATGAACCTGTCAGTGTTCCAAAAGCTACATACGATGCACTTGAAAAATACATACATAGCCGGGGAAAGAATATTCTTGAAGATTCCCCTTTGTTTCTAAGCTATAGCAATAGAGCGCAGGGTAAACCTATGAGCATTCGAGGTATTCGGGAAACAATCAGCGTTCATCTTCAAAACAGTAAAGTGAAGCGTGGAAGAGATTTAAAACTTACACCATTCTCACTACGCCACACAGCGGGTATCCTTTTAGCAGAACAAGGTGCAACACCGGAAGAAATTATGAAACGCATGAGAATAGAATGGCGACCTACAGCAATGCTCTATTTCAGGCAAAGAGGGAAACTCAAAAGCCAAAATTCAGCCTTGACAGCCGACCTAATTTCGGTAGAATAAACAAATCAGCAAATCAGACAATATAATCGCAATGCAACCAACTCAAACAAAAACTCAAACCGAACCGGACAAACCCTCAGAATCCAATCAAAATTGGAAAACCGGGCTTCTATTGGTGGTGCTATCACTCTGCTTTACTGTCATATTGGTTCGGCTGTTTATTGTTCAAGTTGTTAACTCAGGCAAATATCGAGCTCTTGCCCGTAAACAATATGAATCACGTATAGAACTCAAACCTCAGCGCGGCTCAATCTATGACCGCAACGGTCATGTTATAGCTTCCACTATCAACAGTGCCTCATTTGCGGTTGACCCTAAGATGGTGCAACACGTCCATACAATTGCAACTGCTTTGCAACTGTTAACAGGTGATTCAGCATCTGTTTGGGAACAGAAGATACGTTCTTCCGACAAATCATTTATGTGGGTTGCCCGTAGCAATCTTGACCGTTCCTCAATTCTTGATACATTGCAAGATATTGGACTAATCCGTGTTACCGAGCCACGTCGTAACTATTATTTCGGTAATGCTGCTGCGCAGATTGTTGGTTGTACAAACGTAGATAACCAAGGATTAAGCGGAGTTGAACTTGCACTGGATTCTGTATTACACGGTTCATCAGGATATATGGTGATGCAACGGGACGGGCGGGGGAATCTCCGTCCTTCGGTGGATTTGCCCTCTGCTGCCGCTTCAAACGGAAAATCGGTTCAACTTACACTTGATATGGAACTCCAACGAATAGCAGAATACGAGCTTGAACGTGGAATTGCCGATGCAAAAGCTGTATCAGGTACAATCATCGCAATCGACCCGTCAACAGGCGAAATTTTGGCTGTTGCTTCTTCCCCCAGTTTTAACCCGAACCGTCCGCAACAGGCATCGCAAGAAACAATGAAGATACGGGCTATCACAGATATGTACGAACCCGGTTCTACATTCAAACTTATAACAGCTGCTGCTGCACTGGAAGAAAAAACGGTATCTCCTACCGATACTGTAGACGCCCACGGAGGAGTATGGAAACTTGCCGACGGTTATGAAATTAAGGATACACACCCTTTAGGACGCATTACCTTTGCCAATGCAATTGAACAATCAAGTAATGTGGTTTTTGCCACACAATCGATGAAAATCCCAGATGATAAGTTCTATAAATACGCACGTGACTTTGGTTTTGGAATTACGCTTGGAATAGACGTACCCGGAGAATCAGCCGGAAGAATGAAAAAGCCGCGTGAGTTCGACGGTGCGACCAAACTGTTTATGGCGTATGGATACGAGCTTGCGGCAACTGCCCTGCAAATTGTTAATGCGTACGCTGCAGTTGCTAATGGCGGTGTGATGATGAAACCGTACCTCATCAAAAAAGTATTTGATGAAAGTGGTAAAGAATCTGAAAGTTATGCTCCGCAAAAAATACGTCAGGTGGTTTCTCCGCAAACTGCCCATACTCTTACTGAACTTCTTTGCGGGGTTGTTGAACTTGGAACAGGGAATGAAGCACGGGTACAAGGGATGCGCATTGCAGGAAAGACCGGGACAGCACAGCAACTTGAGGATGGCAAATATTCAAAGCAAGCATATACCGCTTCGTTTGTAGGGTATTTTCCGGCGGACAACCCAAAGGTTGCCATGATGATCATGCTCGACCGTCCGCAAACTGATATTTACGGCGGTAAGACCGCTGCGCCGATTTTTCGCAGAATTGCCCAGCAATGGATTTCCGCTACCCACATGGAGGGCATCTCCGACACTGAAACAAAAACTGCAGCGTTGCCCGATTCCGTTTCCGTACCTGATGTACGAGGTATAACCGTTGAAAATGCTGTAACAGTTCTTCACCAAAACGGACTGCGCCTTAACAATCACGGACAAGGAATAATTGCCCAGCAAACACCATTACCCGGAAAAAAGGTTTTACGGGGGACAGATGTGATAGCAGAATATAGAGTTCCCACTCCTGCTATCAAACGAGATTCAATCGAGAAGGCACATGCCGATGCACTCAAACCTGATGTTCGGGGGATGTCGGTTCGGCGTGCGCTAGCGGTGCTTCATGCTGCTAATGTGAAGGTAAAGGTGCAGGGCAGCGGGACAGTTGTGAAACAGACATGGACGGGTGGAGGGAAAGAGAAGAGTTGTTTGATTGAGTGTAGGTAGATAGATAGATAAGATTTTACGATATTTTTAATAGATACGATGTGGTTATAGTTTCTCTAATACTTGACAAAATGAAAATAATCCATATTTTTGTTGTAACTTTCAAGTTGGAAACAGCAAAAAATGAAAAAAAATTTAGAAATTATGATAGAAAATCTAAGCAATGAGTGAAGAACTTTTACAAAGAGACCTGTTAAAAAATCCTAATAAAATCGGGAAATGGGACTTCTACAGTATTGGAGCTACCTCTATTAAGGCTCTTAAGGAGCATGGAATTATTAGAAATATTGACTATAAAGATGTTGAGAAAAAAAAGGTTGATGGAATCATTGTATTAAGAAAGTTTGTAATTGCTGTCATTGAATACAAAAACACAAGTGAGTTCAGAACTAAAGCACAACAAGATAAGGCTATAAAGCAAGAAATCAATGTAGCTAAAGCAATAGGTTCAAAATTAATTATTGCAACTGATACAAAAGAAACTGTTTGGGTTAATGTAGCTACTGGAGAAAGAATAAAAGATGAAAACGGGAATGAGATTAAAACCAATTTTGATCCCAATGACGAAAGGTTACCAAATCTTATAGAAAAAATCAACTTTTCAATCAACGAAAAAAACAACCAGTTAAAACCTAAAAAATTAGTTAATCCTACTGATTTAGCAAAACAAATTTGGCAAGACATATGGAGTGTTAGTGGAGCTACTCCTGAAAACTGTCTTTACACTTTTGTCGAACTATTTATTTTCAAATACCTAAGTGATTTAGATGTTTTAAAGGGTTCTCATAATTTTTACAGTTTAATTAAAATGTATAATGATAATACTGATGATGAAGTATTAGAACATTATGCAGATTCAATTAGAAAAAAGATTAAGGATCTCTTTCCTTATAATCCGATTGATAGTACTACAATTATAAATGGAACTATATTCGTTAGTAAGGATCAAAAGGCTGTAGCTGGATATAGTGTTGTTTTTAGAAAAGTGTTGAACCGATTTAATGATTACGGAAAATTAGAGCATATTGATTATGATTTCAAAAGTCAGCTTTTTGAAAGTTTTTTGAAAGAAAGTATAAGTAAAAAAAATTGGGGGCAGTTCTTTACACCCATTAAAGTCGTAAGAGCAATAGTAGAAATGTCAAAAGATGATATCAAGAGTGGCATTAAGATATGCGACCCTGCTTGTGGAGTAGGCAAGTTTTTATTAGAGCCCCTTATAACAAGATTAGATGAGTTCTTTGATATTTCAAATGGCACAATCAAAGATAAGATTACTATTCATGGGTTCGATAAAGGTTTTGACAAAGATGAACAGAAAACAATCATATTGGCTAAAGCCAATATGTTGATTTATTTTTCAGACTTAATTAAAGAAAATACTGGTATAACCAAACAATTTTCTGACCTTTTTAATAAGAGTTTCACTCTTAAAACAAATTCAATACTTGGAACCCTTTCCGACCCTATAGAAAACGAATATGATTTAATATTAACAAATCCACCTTATGTTTCAAGCGGAAGTAGCAATTTAAAAGAAGAAATTTCAAAGGATGGCGATTTAAAACCATACTATAAAATTAACGCATTAGGTGTAGAAGGTTTGTTTATGGAATGGATAATCAGAGCATTAAAACCAAGTGGAAAAGCATTTGTAGTTATTCCAGATGGAATACTAACCAGACAAAATGATAAGAATTTAAGGAAATTTATCACTGATGAGTGTATTATTGATGGCTTAATCTCTTTGCCAACTAAAACTTTTTTTACGACACCTAAAAAAACATATATACTGGCTTTAACAAAGAAAGCAAATAAGAAAGAACCACAAAGAAGTCCCGTATTTACTTATTTATGTAGTGAAATTGGTGAAAGTAGAGACATCTATCGTTTTGATATTGATCAAAACGATTTACAGGAAGCTGTCATGCTTTACAATTTTTTTAAGGGTAACAAATCTGGATTTGAAAAAATTAATACTGATAAAAGATGTAAAATCATTAACTATAGTTTTTTTGAAGATAATATAGAAAACAATTGGAATGTGGAAAACAATTGGAGCAGAGAAGAAAAAATTGATTTAGAAATTATAGAACAAATTGATTTTATAAAATTCAATGAATTTCCGGATTTACTAGAAGATGTTTCAAATAACATAATAACTCTGAAGCAGGAAATACTTCAATTATCAGACAAGAAAATTTTTAACGATGACATTGTTAATTTGTCTCAAGTTAATTCATTAAAGAGCTTTGTTTTAGGGGACATATTTGACTTCCCTTCAATTAAAGGGCTATCAGCATCATTTATACAAAAAAATCAAGGTAGCATCCCAGTTTATGGAGGCAAAAAAGAAGAATCTCCTGTGGGTTTTATAAAAGATGAATTACCAAATGTGAAATATTTTAGTAATTGCTTAGCTTGGAACAGAGAAGGTTCTGTTGGTTTTGTATTTTGGCACAAACATAAATTTACAACAAATGACCATCATCGACCTTTACTTGTAAAAAAGGAATTTGAACATGTCATTGATTTAAACTACATGAAATTTACTTTAGAAAAAATGTTATTAAGCCAAGGATTTGAATGGAGTAAGACAGCAAGCAAAGAAAAAGTAACAAAGCTAACTGTTGCGATTCCCGTATTGAGCAATGGAGGTATTGATTTGAAAACTCAACAAGTAATTGCTGCAAATTATTTAAAAGTCGAAGAAGTAAAG
>CALMMI010000765.1 GCA_937868245.1 uncultured Ignavibacteria bacterium
AGCGGTTTGAATATTACCAAAAGGAAAAAAGCACAGAAAAAACTTTTGAATGCCGAAAATAATTACCGAAGTATTGTTGAAAACGCTGTGATAGGAATTTTTCAAGTTTTACCAAATGGTGAATTTTTGAGTGTAAATCCTGCAATGGCAGCTATGCTTGGATTTGATACACCGGAAGAACTTATGGAACATCGGGAAGCAATTGATAACTATGTTCTTCCGGAAAAAAGACGGGAATTTATCGACTTACTGAATGAACATGGTGAAATAAGTGTTTTCGAATTTCAAGGGAAGAAAAGGAATGGTGAAATTGCGTGGTTTACTCAAGGGGCAAGAGCTGTTTATGCAGACTCACCATCAAATAATACAGTTCTGTATTATGAAGGGTTTACACGAGATGTTACTGAACGTAAAAAAGCAGAACTAACGCTACAAACGTCTTTGCAAGAAAAAGAATTATTGCTGAAGGAAATTCATCATCGAGTTAAAAACAACTTGCAGATTATTTCCAGTTTGCTCAATCTTCAAGCAGAATTAATAGTTGATGAGCAAATGCTCGGTCTTTTTAAAGACAGCCAAAGTAGAGTACGTACCATGGCTCTCATTCATGAACAATTGTATCGATCATTTAATGTAGGTACTGTAGATTTTAGAAGTTATGTGCAGTATCTAGTGCAATTTCTAGAGAGAACATATCATTTTGCCGGGTGTTATATAGAATTTAAGAATGAAATCGATGAAATCGATTTAGCCATAGATTTGGCAGTACCTTGCGGATTGATTATAAACGAATTGGTATCCAACGCGTTAAAATATGCTTTCGTTGGTGTGAAGGAAGGGGTTGTAGCCATTACAATTCTCCGTTTGCCATCCAGTCCAAACAAAATTCTTATCGAGGTAGGTGATAGCGGTTGTGGAATCTCGGATGAAGCTGTTATTGAGAATCCCCCAACGCTTGGTTTACAATTGGTACAAATGTTGACTAAACAATTAGGTGGTACACTTAGTTTTGAATGGGGCAGCAAAACAAAATTAGGCGGTACAGAAATTAGAATCATTTTTCCAGAAGCAACTAAAAAATAAAGAACAAAAAATGGGTAAAACTCGAGTACTGATAGTAGAGGACGAGCAAATTGTTGCTAAAAATATAAAGCATACTCTGATACGTTTAGGGTATGATGTTGTTGCTATGGTGTCAACAGGAGAAGAAGCACTTCAGCTTTTTGAGCAGAATCCTATATCTGAACGTCCGGTAATAGTACTTATGGACATTATGTTGCACGGTGGAATGGATGGAATTGAAACTGCCAGGACATTAATTACATTGTACGATACCGCATTAATCTTCCTTACTGCATACTCTAACGACAGTGTTATAGAAAGAGCAAAACAAGTAGGTGCTTTTGGGTATATCCTTAAACCCTTCCATGAGAATGAATTGCGAATTTCAATGGAAATGGCGTTTTATAAACAGGATATGGAACGTAAGCAAAGAGAAACCATGCAGTTGCTTAGTGCCACATTGGATTCAATCGGCGATGGTGTAATTGTTACCAACAAGGATGGTAATATAATATTTATGAATTCCTTTGCCGAGTCTATTACCGAGTGGACTGAGAATTCAGGTGTAGGGAAAAAACTGTCGGAAGTATTCACTTTTGAAGATAACAGCAGATATAGTGATAGTGAACAATTGGAAATACTTCGCCATAGCAACAGGCAGTCTCTCCCTGCACAACTAAGAATTAAAACAAAATCAGGAAATTCAATTCCTATCGAAGGTAGTGCCTCAAAAATTAAAAATAACGATTTAGGTAGTTATAATGAAGTTTTTGCATTCAATGATATTTCAGACAGGAAAGCAACCCAAGATGCATTACTCAGGAGTGAGAGACATATACACTCTCTTTTGAATGCAACCCCTGATATGATTCTGTATCTTAATAATGAAGGGAAGTACCTAGATTACAGACCGGGGAATAATACTGATTCTTTATTAACGGCAGATGAATTTGTTGGTAAATATATTCATGAGATTTTTCCGGAAGATATTTCGGAACAAATTATGAGTGCTATTCATCTCAGTATTTTGGAACGGAAATCGGTTACATTTGAATATGAGTTGAAACACAATAACAATTCATCTTATTACGAAGCTCGGATAGCTCATTCAACTGAAAACAGTGTTGTTATGATTGTCCGAGATATTTCCGACAAAGTGAAAGCATCTCTTGATCTTTTTATCAGAGATCGTGCAATTGATGAATCGTTAACGGGGATAATGATTGCAGATGCACAAGATCCTGATATACCTGTTATATATGTTAATCATGCCGCAGAAAAAATTACAGGGTATTCGGCAGAAGAGATAATCGGTAAAAATTGCAGATTTTTACAGAAAGATGATCTTCATCAGGAAGGAGCATATTTATTACGGGACTCAATTAAAGAATCAAGACCGGTTACAACTGTACTAAGGAATTACAGAAAAGACGGGACAATGTTTTGGAATGAAGTAAGTATTTCTCCTGTTAGAGATAAGAATGGAGTACTTACGCATTTTATCGGGATGCAAAACGATGTAACCGATCGTATTACATCCGAGCATAAACTACAGGAAAGTGAAGAACGTTTCAGGACAATCATCAACGACTTACCGATACCAATTATCCTCCATACAGATGTTATTTCGTATGCTAATCCAGCTGCAATCAGATTTTTAGGGGCTAAAGACAAGAGTCAGATATTAGGTGAAGTACCAACAGATTATTTACTTCCTGAATATGCAGACTTGGTCAGGCAGCGTGTAAAAACAATGTTGACAGCAGGAAAGGCATTACCCTCTGCTGTAGTTAAAATTAACAATCTTCTCGGTGAGATAAAAGATGTCGAGGTGTCTTCAGTACCGATTGTTCAAAACAACAAGAGCCTAATCCTTACCATTATTAACGATATTACTGAAAAAAGTAACGCAGAAAAGGCACTTCAGGACAGTGAGTATAAGTATAGAACTGTGATACAAAGTTTGTATGAAGGGATTATTCTAACTGATTTGGATGATACCATTCTGAATATCAATAGCAGAACAGCCGAGATAATGGGTACCACAATGGAAGAACTGTTGGGTAAAAAAGCGTATGATGTGATATTGATGGGTGAGGAGAGCTTCCAGGATTATAAGCAAAGAATAGATCGCAGATTGAGAGGTATATCCGAACGCTATCAAATCAAAATCTCACGTACAGGTTCGGAAGAGCAGTGGCTTGAGATAAACGCAGCTCCATACCGAAATGCCGGTGGCGAAGTTATAGGAACTGTAGGGACGATTTCTGATATAACACAGAGAATAAATTCGAACTTAGCACTTGAACAGAGCAGGCAGAAATATGAAAATTTAGTAAATAATGCTCCGATTGGAATCGTCAGATGGATAATAAACCAAGGGAAATACGAGTTTGCCAATAAAGAGTTTGAGAGACAAATAGGTCTTTCATTCGATGAAATATCAAACTTGTCCTTCGAGGAGACTGCTTCAATTTTTCATCCCGAAGATAGGGAAATGGCAATAACTGCTGCCAGGGATTGGATGCAAAGCGGAGCAAAAGATGTATTGAAAACGCAATTCCGTAATATAGGAAAAAATGGAGATGAGTTGTGGACAGAGGTATATTGTTTTGCTGAATATAACGAGACAACAGGTGTTCCGGAAACCATTACTCAGATTTCTGTGGATATTACAGAATTGAAACAAACAGAGGAAGCTCTTAGTCATGCCCAGCAGGAAGATTTCCGCAGGACGGTAAAGAATTTGCAGAATTTAGTTGTTAAAATGTATAAACGTGAGGATGGTGAGTATGTCTATTCCTTGCGTGAAGGAAAACTTGCGGGAGAATATACTACAGAATTTGTAATCGGTAAAACACCTAAAGTACTTTTTGGGAAGGAATATGAAATAAGGGTTTTGCCACATTTACACAAAGTTTTTGCAGGGGAATCTGTTTCTTTTGAATCCGAAATACCCGGAGATAAATACTATTACTTTACACTTGAACCATTGTTTGATAATGGTGAAGTAACCGAAATAGTAGGGTCGGCTGTAGATATTACACTACAAAAGGACGCTGAGAGGAAACTGCAGGAAAGCGAAAATAAATTCAGATTACTTGCTGATTCTTTACCGCTTGGTATATCACAGGCATCTAACTACCCAGGCGAAAAAAACAAAGTGGACTATATTAACGCCGAGTTTATAAAGCAAACTGGTTATACATTGGAGCAATGGAAGGCAGCTACCGAGTCGAGCAATCAAATATTTGTACATCCTGAAGACAGGGAGCGGGTCGCAAGAGAATCAACCGAATGGATTACAAGCAGTAAGTTATCTAATTTTGAAATTGCTTATAGATTTCAGCATCAGAACGGAAATTATGTTTGGCTTGAAAATCACTCAACTAAATTTACAAGACCGGATGGGCAAACTATAATAGTGCAAGCAGCTCTTGATGTTACTGACCGTAAAGTAGCCGAACAACGTCTGCAACACTTAGCATCCTTCCCCGAGCAAATACCTCAACCGATTATTGAAATATCGAGACAAGGAAAAATTACGTACTATAATCCGGAAGCACTCCGATGCTTTCCAAATATTGGTGATGATGATGTAGAAAATCCTGTACTCTCAGGACTTAGCGATGAACTGGAAGCGTTAGTAAGTAATCCATATACTTCATTTATTAGAGAAGTAATTACTAATTCGAGCATCTTTGAAGAAAGAGTGTTTTTCATCCCAGAAACTCAAACGTTCCGTATCTTTCTTTACGACATTACAGAGCGAAAGAGAAGCGAAGATGAACTACAGCGTACATTGGCTAAAGAACGTGAATTGAATGCTCTTAAAAGTCAGTTCATCACTACTGTTTCGCATGAGTTCCGCACACCTCTTACAGGAATACAAATATCAGCGGATCTACTTGCCGCTCATGCTTCTAAGATGGACTTTGGTGTACGAATATCCGAAATAGATAAGATAAAGGCTAGGGTTCAAGATCTTACAGAGCTAATGAACGACTTTTTGATGCAATCTTCGGTTCAATCACTCAGAGATAAATTTGTGCCTGTATCAATCAATCTTGACCAGATGTGGGAAAAGGTTCATTCCGACTTACATTCAATACTTAATAATAAGTCACAAATTCTTCAAAAAACAATTCCGGATGATTTACCCGAAATTATTGGTGATAAGAGAATGGTTAAACAGATTCTGACGAATTTGATTTCTAATGCATCCAAATATTCTCCATCCCACAAAAATATTGTGGTGATGATTCATCAGGAAAATACCCAGGTTGTTATACAAGTAGCAGACAGCGGAATAGGGATACCGAACGAAGAGATGAAAAATCTGTTTACACCATTCTTCCGAGGAACGAATGTTGGGACAATTCCAGGAACCGGTTTAGGTCTGTCTATAATAAAGGAGATGATAGAGTTCCTTGGCGGTAGTATAGAAGCAAAAAGTAAAGTTGGATTAGGGTCTGTCTTTACTGTGAGGTTACCGATTATATCTCCAAATTCATCTAATATGTAAATGATTTAGAGAGTTTATTTCGAAAACAGATTTGCATAGATTACACAAACTAAGGTTTCAAAGTTCTATGAGGGAATGCCACATATTAACATGTTAGGTGCAATTTTAGAGCGACACTCTACAACGAACAATCTTTACAAATTCCGACAAGGACACAGTTCATTTGTTGGACAACATATTTCTCAGGAACAGAAAACTCAACAAGGGTCGGCAGACACTCAATAGTTTCACATTTTGTGCAACGAAAATGAAAATGATTTCCTAAAACAGGCATATCATCACATTTTACACAAACAGCAAAATATTGTTTGCCATCATCAGCAACAATTTTATGGACAATTTCATCTTCACAAAAACGATTTAAAATTCTGTAAATAGTAGCCCTGTCAGCATTAACTTCCATTTGCTTAATAATCGCATCTTGGCTCATTGCCCTTCTTTTGCTTGTCAAGACAGACAAAACAGCCTCCTGTGTTGCGGTATTTCTGCGTTTCATGATAGTACGAAGGTAGTTAAAAAAATTTTTATGCGACAAAGATGCAATAATTTATTGCAACAATGTCGCATTAATAAAAAAAATGCCGTATCTTTGCCAAACGAAATAACAAAAAAATGAATTCAAGACGAAAATTCATACAGCAAAGTAGTTTGGCATTAACTGCCTTGGCTTTGCCAGTTCCATTGACAGCATTGGCAAAATTCAACAAAATGACAGACAACAAAAATTTTGACGTAATCATAATTGGTGGCAGTTATGCAGGATTATCTTCTGCAATGGCATTAGGACGTTCTTTGCGTAATGTTTTAATCATTGACAACGGGAAGCCTTGTAATATTCAAACACCACATTCACATAACTTTTTAACACAAGACGGCAAAACACCAAAAGAAATTTCAACGAGTGCTAAAAAAGAAGTTGAAAAATACGAAACCATTAAATTTTACAATGGACTTGCCACAAGTGGAGTAAAAATAGAAAATGGTTTTGAAATAACGACAAATACAAACGACAAATTCACAGCAAAGAAATTAATTTTCGCAACAGGCATAAAAGACACAATACCCGACATCAAAGGCTTTGCAGAATGTTGGGGGATTTCAATTATTCATTGTCCCTATTGCCACGGTTACGAACATCGTAATCAAAATACAGGAATTATTGCAAATGGGCAAAAGGCGTTTCATCTTGCCTCAATGGTAAATAATCTCACAAAAAACGTAACGATTTTAACCAACGGAAAAGCAGATTTTACTACCGAACAATTAGAAAAACTCAACAAGCACGACATAAAAATTATAGAAATGAAAATTTCTGAAATTGACCACAAAGACGGCAAATTAAAAAATCTAATTTTCAAAGACGGAAGTAAAGTCTCTTTTGATGTTGCTTATGCTTCAATTCCATTTACACAACATTCTGATATTCCTGTTTCATTGGGTTGCGAACTTACAGAACAAGGGTATTTAAAAATTGTGGCGTTTCAAAAGACAAACGTACCAAACATTTACGTTTGTGGAGATAATTCTAAT
>CALMMI010000766.1 GCA_937868245.1 uncultured Ignavibacteria bacterium
TTCCGCTTTAAAGTCATAATAGTACTTTCCGGTAACTTTTTTGGTAATATCTTCAATGAACTCCAAATATGCTCCCTATATTATTGCTTTTATTGCAATAGTTGGTTTTATTGTTAGGGCAACCTATTGGTATCCCCTCTTACCTGATACAGCTGCTATACATTTTGGTTTCGACGGAAATGCAGATAATTGGTCGGATAAGATGGAACTTATCTACATAATTGGCGGACTAATGATGTTTTTAACGTCTCTGTTTTTTGGTTTGCCCGTCTTCATTAGGAAATTACCGGATTCAATGATTAATCTTCCGAACAAAGAATATTGGCTCGCCTCGGAAAGAAGAGACTTTGCACTTGCTGCTTTGGGAAGATTCCTGAACGAAATTGGAAGCCGTACACTTTTGCTTGTTGCTGTTGTATTTGAGATTACGTGCCGTGCAAACATTCTTAAACCAGCATATCTTGCTCCCCAAACCTTCCTGCTTATACTAGGTATGTTCTTATTTAGTATCATAGTACCTATTGTATATTTAGTAAAGCAGTTTTCTAATCCTGAAAAACATTTACTTAATTCAAACTAAGTATCATACAATTCTCATCGCACTGCTATACTATGAACAATCGAATCCACATTCTTCCTGAATATATTGCCAATCAAATTGCTGCAGGCGAGGTGGTGCAACGTCCAGAATCTGTCGTGAAGGAATTGGTGGAAAATTCGATGGATGCAGGTGCAGAACAGA
Source organism: uncultured Ignavibacteria bacterium (assembly GCA_937868245.1). Taxonomy (GTDB): domain Bacteria; phylum Bacteroidota; class Ignavibacteria; order Kapaibacteriales; family UBA961; genus JADJXV01. The sequence goes on from CALMMI010000766.1 coordinate 743, forward strand.
TTTCAGTTGTAGTGCGCGGTTCTGGTAAGCAATTGATTCATATTAATGATAACGGTTCCGGAATGACACGTGATGATCTTGCCCTTTCAACCAAACGCCATGCTACAAGCAAGATTCAAACTGTGCAGGATTTAGAGCATATCATGACTCTCGGCTTTCGTGGTGAAGCTCTTGCTTCGATTGGAGCTGTAGCACATCTCGAAATCCGCACTCGAATGCAGGAAGATGAAATCGGGTGGAAACTAACAGCCGAGCCGCTTAAAGACGACACGATAGAACCATTCAAATCCGAAAAAGGAACACAAATTTTCGTCCGGAATTTGTTCTTTAATGTTCCTGCACGAAAGAAATTTCTTAGGTCAGATCTTACCGAGTTTCGGCATATTTCAGAAACGATGCTGAAATTTGCACTTGCACGACCTGATATACGGTTTACATTTTATGATGCGGATTCATTGATATTTGATGTAAAACCTTCCTCATTAGAGCAACGTATCGTGGCTTTGATGGGAGAACGATCAGCTTCGCAGCTTATCCCTGTAGAATTTGCCGCACCACTTGTGAAAGTCTCGGGGTTTGTAGGACAGCCTTCAATGGCAAAGCAATCACGTTCCGGGCAGTATTTCTTTCTGAACGGACGTGCGATTACAAACCGCGCACTCACCCATGCTGTTTTCTTCCCGTTTGAACATCTGCTCGATAAAAACTCCCATCCTTTTTTTGTGTTGAATATAGAAATCGATGCTGAAAAGGTGGATGTAAATGTTCATCCTCAAAAACATGAAGTAAAGTTTGATGATGAAAGGATGGTCTATAATACTATTCAGCAAGCAGTAGCTGAGGCTTTGCAACGGAGTAACCTTGTGCGTGAGGCACATTTTCGTGAACAGGTTGCAGATGCTCCTTTTGAAAAAGTACAGCTCGCCCCAAGCTCAACCCCGAATGATATTTTGCTTGTAAACCGTCTGACAGGGGAAATAATAAATTCTTCAGTGCAAGAGCGGCAGCCGGCGTCAGTTTCAGGAAATAACTCCCAAACAGGTACTTATTCAACCTCTAAAGGTACTCAGCATTCACAGGAATACAAACCGAATACCCAGAAACAGACATTCGGAATAGCACAGCAAACAGCTTTCGATGCCCTTTTTGGAACAACAACTTCAACTGTACAACCACAAGAACCTGAAAAAGAGCAACTATTTGATTCACCGCAGGGACAGATGACGGTATGGCAATTGCATAACAAATATGTTTTTGTTCAAACAGACAAAGGCGTAATGGTTATCGACCAACATAACGCACATGAACGTATTTTGTACGAGCGTGCACTGAAAGCAATGAATGAACAGTTCGCAAACGGTCAGAAATTGTTGTTCCCTGTTAAAATTATGCTAAATTCTTCCGAAAAAGCACTGTTTGATGAACTATCTGCTGATTTGGAGCGTCTTGGTTTTGATATTACTATAGATGACGGTATTGCAGAGGTTCGCGGCGTACCCCTTGATGTTCATGCAGGTGAGGAAGAACTGGCATTGAAGGAAATATTGGCTCAATTTGAGGAGTTTCAACTGATACGTCATTCAGATTCCCGGGATAACCTGGCAGCGTCGTTCGGCTGTAAGGCGGCAATTAAAACCGGACAACGACTCTCCGAATCTGAAATGAGAAAATTGGTAGAGGATTTGTTTGCTACTGCAACCCCGTATGTTTGCCCGCATGGAAGACCCGTGGTAATTGATTTCCCGTTAGGTGAGTTCGATAGGCGGTTCGGAAGAACTTCTTGAATAGGACTTTTCAATTTCAAGCACTTGAAACATTTATATCAAATAGTTGTTTTTATTCTAGTATTTTCAGCACAATTGCAAATAAGTTCCGGTTTGGAAGTGAAATCTAATTCAAATAGTATTCAGGCTTCGGTTTCACCACAAAATACAGGGGCAAAACATCATACAAAGGATGGTGAAAATAGATTCTACCTTTCTACAGGTGTTGTTTATCAAAGTATAACAATGTTTGAGATTGGTGTAATGTACGGGGTTATTACTGCCGGACCTGTACTCATTCACGGCGGGAAAAATCATCATATACATTATGGAATTAAATTCTCAACTGAAGCATCTTATATAAATAGCAGAATCTTGCTTGGTCCTAAACTTTCTATTGAAAGTAATTTTTACAAAG
>CALMMI010000767.1 GCA_937868245.1 uncultured Ignavibacteria bacterium
TGGTTGAGAAGAATACTGATGCTCAAGTAGAAGATAGTACTTACTGTCCGGAGAAATTAATGTAAAAAAGTTTGTACCTAATGCATAATTTGAAGACCCGTTATAAAGAATACCTGATACTAAATTCGGGTTGAAATTTCGTGTTTTACCGGTAGAAAAATTATAGAGAACCTTATTGCTGTAATCGTCAATATCGACCCTTGGTTCACCCACAGGGTTTGAATGTGCAGTATGGAATTGTGTACCTATTATATACCAATTATTATCACTAGAAAGAGAAGAACATAATGAAGTATTTGCAAAGTATCGGTAAGTATCATACGAGGATTCACCTGTCTGAATAGACCAGTTTGTTTTTCTTTCAATAGAATCTTGAGAAAGGTTCCAAATATCCATATAGCTATTAAAGCTAGCAATTGAATTTTTAATATAGACAGGTGAGTTATTGGTTATTTGATAGCTGGCAACTATTCCGGATTTACTGTCTTTAGTAAAATTTGCAGAGAAAACATGTTTGTTAATATTCTTTGAATATAATTGTGTTCCTGTATTGGATTTCAAAACTCTTGAGAAGCCATCTTCGCCTCCTGAAATAACATTCTGACCATCATACGAAAAGGAAAGTGAATTTATTCGTTGATAATGAAAATGATTTACCCACGAAGCACCTTCAGGAACGATTTGATTAATAACAACAATTTTTTTTGTAATACTGTCCAAGCGGCCGAGAGTATCCTTAACTGTTAGTTTAACAAAAAAACTACCTGTTAGAAAAAACTGATGATACGTATTTGTTTCATTGGTAATTGTTCCTTCAGGAAAACTCCATGTAAATAATGTTCCGCTTCGTATTGGAGTTGTAGTATTTCTAAAATTAACAATGTTACCCACAAATACAGTATCTTTTAGCGTAGTAAATCCTGCTTTTGGAGATGGGAAACTTACAACTATATTTTTTGAAACTGAGCTGGTTCTTCCAAGTGTATCCCATACACTGAGAGTAATAGTTACTATTCCTGTTTGCGTAAACTTATGGATTGGATTGGATTCTTTAGTAACTGCGCTCCCATCTCCAAAATTCCACTCAAAATGGGAGCCTCGTTTGAACGGAAAAGTTTTATTGGTAAAAATAATTGAATCAAATATTTGTATTGAATCATTTAACAAATTTGCATTATAAGACATTGTAAAATCGGGGGTAAGTGCAGCTGCTTGGAGTGTATCCGGTATCTTCCAAAGTGTAATTCTGTTATTTGTTGCAGTTGCGAATGCAGAACGGGCAGCATTTGTTTGAATAATATTTTCAGTAAGTGAATCCCCGTGATAGATTTTTTCCCAAGTATCCTTTTCTATATTTGAAATTGCTGCAACTCCTCCTGCAGATTTGAAGGCGAGCATGTGATTGTCATCGGGAAGGAATACAAAGCCTGGTTTTGAAATGGAGCGGAAAACATGAGTAGGCGGGATTTCCATCAGATTATTTCCACTTAGAAGAAAATCATCACCTGATGAAATCATATAATATGGCCACTGACCCGAAAAGTGATATGATTTTAAGGAAGGGCTGAAACTGCTGATGTAAGCATCCTCAGAAGAAGAATTGCTAAATCCTCCACCTGCATGGTGAAATGCAAAAAAAATCAGTAATATTATTCAAAAGATAATTTCCAGAAGGGGAAAAATTCAAATCCATCGATTTACCAAGAACTGATACAGTTTTATCCTTATTTGCACTAATAGTATACGATTCATCAAGGTTCTGTACGGAATAGGGTGTTGAGTAAACACTGTCAACTGTATTAAAAATGTATACTTCTCGCTTTGAACCATGGTCTGGACCTTCATAAAAACTATATCCTGTTAGAACTGCAATATACCTGCCGTCAAATGAACAATCAATTTGAAAATCAACGCCATAAAATGATTTTAATGAACCTTTTAATCTTGTTGCGTTCATATTTATATCATTAAGTTTCTCACCAGAAAAAACATCCCAAATACGAAGAAATCCACTTTGAGTTAATAAAAACAACTTTTCTCCATTTTTTCCGAGAAAAATATCGGTTCTTAACATGTCAATTGGCTTAGCAAACGCCCGTATCGAATCCCCTGTCATATAATCCAAAATAACAATCTCATCCCCCTTAAGCACTGCCACATATTTTCCTTCTGCAATTGCAATTGAGGCAATCGGAATGGTATCTTTGGTAAGTGTTTTTTGCCAGAGAATATCAGAATTTTGAGCGGAAACATTGTAGGCTGTTGCAAGTAAGCCAATCAACACAATCATTTTTTGGAGGGAAAACATAGAATTACCCGTGTTTTAGTTGGAGGGAAAAGAGCTGTTGTATCAATTCATAATCCTTAAACTAATAGAACTGAAGAATAGTTCCATTATGAGTGAAATTTTCTTGTGCAATAAGTACACTCATTGTTTACAAGAACAATACATGTTCACATAGTTCAACTATAAAATTCCGTATTTTTGCCTACTGTTTATCTGAATATAAACAGATGCTTATACACTTGCAGAGAAACTATGAAAAATGTATTGATAATTGCTTATTACTTTCCTCCATCCGGCGGACCCGGTGTCCAGCGGGTTTTGAAACATGTACAGTATCTTCCGGAATTCGGATGGAATCCGATTGTTCTTACCGTTTCCAACGGTGAATTTCCGGCTCGCGACGAATCCCTTCTTACAAAAATTCCCAAAGGTACAATTGTTGAACGTACCCACATCTACGAACCGTATGATATTTACCGGCTTCTGACCGGAAAGAAAAAAGGGACTCCAATTGATGTAAATACCATCAAAAAAGACGACCAAAAGCGTACATTCAAAGAAAATATAGCAGAGCTTATACGTGCTACCCTGTTTATTCCTGATGCCAGAATCGGATGGTTGCCAACGGCAGTAAA
>CALMMI010000768.1 GCA_937868245.1 uncultured Ignavibacteria bacterium
TATATACTCTTGCGTTCCAAACGTTAGTTCGTTCTCAATCACAAAAATCCTAAATAGCAACTTGAATATGGATGTAGCTTAAAGAATACTGCAAAGAGTTGAGGAATTTCCTACACTTCCTACTGTGTATTCTGCACTTTCTGAAGTTATTGCAAATCCACGTTCAACTGCTAGTGACGCTGCTCAGGTAATATCAACAGATCAGGCATCGGCTGCAAAGATTCTAAAGGCGGCAAACTCCCCTTTATACGGATATAGCGGAAGGATTGATACTATTTCTAAAGCTATATTTTTCATAGGGTTTAACGAGGTTAGAAATCTGGTAGCTGCTCTTTCTATTATTGATATGTTCGGAAAAGGTAAACAATCAATACTTTTTAATCCAGTTGAATTTTGGAAATATTCGATTGCAACCGGTGTAATAACCCGTCTTTTGGGTAAACAGGCAGGAGTAAGTAATCTTGAGAATTTTTTTCTTGCAGGCATATTACATAGCATTGGTAAGCTTTTTTTCTATGAATTTGTACCTCGTGAGTATTCTGTTGTTCTGAATATGGTTTCTGAAAAACAAGTGGTGATGCGTATAGCCGAGCGTGAAGTACTCGGTATTACACACACTGCTATCGGAGAATTGTTAGCTGAAAAATGGCAATTACCGCCAAGTATTAAAAGTACTATTAAAAATTACATCTCAGGTTTTAACGAAGGAAAGCCTGATTTACAAACAGCATCTGTTCATATTGCAAGTATTATGGCACGATGCTTGTGCTTAGGTAATCCAGGTGATTTGGTGATTCCCCAACCAAATGAACAAGTTTGGGATGTTCTCAGGTTGCCAAAAGGGACAATTACGGGTCTTCATGACCAAATTCAGCACGATTATCAGGAAGCTGCAAGCAGCCTATTACTTTAAGTTATATTATTCCCGATAGACTACATGAATCTACATACTCCATCTATAGAAACATTTCTCGACGCTATTTTGGCTAATTCAGCCAAAAGAAGCGGAGGCGAATCTATTGCTGAAGTTATTCATGACGGATTACACGTTTTTAGAGAATTTCCTAATAATAACGGGGTAATGTTATTTCTTGTTGATGATAATGAATTTAGTTTTAGGTTCAGTGCTGCTCTCCCTAATGAAAATGACAACAAAGCCCAAGAGATCTTTAATGTTTTGGCACAAAAAGGGAGTATCGGCAATGTACTTTCTGCCGGAAAAGCACAGTATATTTCGCATGTAATCAATAATTTAAGTGGATTTGTTATCATTCCGCTTTCAATACCTTCTGCAGCTGTCGGTCTTGTAATTTTGGCTACAGATTTGGAACAGGACGACCTGGTTTTACTCCGTTTATGTGAATTGTCTGCGTATCAGTTTGCATACGCATTAAATAATACAAGGCTGTTGCAACGTCTTACATATAATCAAATAGTTCTGGAACAAAAAGTTTCTGCACGTACTATTCATTTGGAGCAGATTCAGCGTGAATTAAAAACAATTTTGGATTGTGTTCAAACAGGTATATTGATTATAAATGCCGAGTCCGGTGAGATAACTTCGGCTAATCCTGCAGCCGAGGAAATGATTGGAGAGCTTGGTTCAAATTTAATAGGGAAACACAATTCAATATATTTTGATGAGTTTGAATCAATTGAAACATCAGAAATTACAAGCGAAAGACGTAATGTTGAATCTACATTGGTTTGTGCCGGAGGTGAAATACTCCCGATACTTAGAACCTCGGTAAGTGTAAATTTAGGTGTCAGGCAAGTAATTATAGAGAGTTTTGTAGATATAACAGCACGAAAGAATGCCGAAGATACCCTGCTCCGTGCAAATATGATATTAGAAGGTAAAATTCAAGAACGAACCGCGGAATTACAAGAGTTAATAATGAAATTAACAACAGAAATCACTGAGCGCGAACGCGCCGAGGAAGCTGCAAGGCAAGCCCTGATTAAGGAAAAAGAACTTGCAGACCTAAAATCAAATTTTGTGTC
>CALMMI010000769.1 GCA_937868245.1 uncultured Ignavibacteria bacterium
ACTACCCTAACCAATACCATTACGATTACGAACCCTACAAAAGATACGGTATTTATTGAATCGATTTCCTTAGGAAATCCAAAAGCATTCACTATTTCTAAGGGTGCAATTACAAGTACTTTTGCTCTTGCCCCGGATGCATCACATACAATTATAGTTGATTATAAATCAATTACTGCTTCATCAGGAGATGAATCTCCTGAACGTGACACTCTTCATATTACATTCTCTTCTTGTGCTGCAAGTAAACACATTTCTCTCGAAGGTAAATATGTAAAATATGCAGTTGGTGTTTCTCCTTCGTATGTATCTATGCCTGTTTCTGTTGTGGATTCGATTTATACTTCAACAGTTACAATTGAAAACACAGCAAAAAATTCAGCAACAAAACTTAACATTTCTCTCGGCAAGTCACAGGTATTTACTCTTACCAATGGAGATATCAAAAATTTAACATTGCAGGCAGGCGATACATACACTGTTGAGATTCAATATAAGAGAACATCCGCTTTAGATACTTTGATAGATTTGGATACTCTGCTTGTCGAATCTACAAACGGCAAAACAATTAGTGTTCCTGTGGAAGGCAAATTTGCAAAATCTTTGATAAATGTAAGTTCCACCCAGCTGGTTTTCCATGCTACCGGTGTAGATTCGTCTGCAAATGCACCGCTTACGATTACCAATGTAACTCAAGGTACAATTTCACTTCATTCCCTCAAACTAAGTAAGGGTTCAGTTTTCACTGTTACAAAAGGTAATTTTACATCGGATGTAATCCTTGCACCTGAAAACTCACATTATGTAACAGTAGAGTATGTACCAAATATCGGTTCAGTTGGTAAAATTGACCGAGATACTCTTCGTATAAATGTTATTGGAGGATTAGAGCGTATTGTAGCTCTCGAGGGGCAAATAGTTCCTTTAGGTGTTGAAGAAAGTACTTCTTCTCAATCCGATTTTAGAATCAGTGCCAAACCTAACCCTGCGGATGAAAGTGTATTTGTAACACTAAGCGGGAATCGTACAGGTAGAGTTCATCTTCGACTTTTTGATGCAATAGGACGAGAAATCAGCACTTGCTCTGCAGAACTCGAAAATGCTTCTACTATTCAGTTACCAAACATTGCAGGATTACCGCTTGGTACATATAGGCTTGTAGCTGCAAGTGCAGATGGATTGAATATCTCAACAATATTATTACTGATTCAGAGGTAAGAAGGTAAATATATCGTCATTATAAAAACAAGGGTATTATGTACCCTTGTTTTATTTTAAAGGTATTGAATCGTAAGGGCAAGTTCCAAAGATTCAACTTCATAGAAATAGTTGTTGAACGTTACGGAATTGAAGTGGGTAACTGTATAAAGGTTCATATCACTTCTGAAAAATTTCAGCAATGATATAAAATAATCTCAATATTATTAATGTAAGTGTGACATTTCATTCAATTTTGTGTTATTATTACTATATAGCAATGCAAAGCAAAACGATTTCATAAAATACTGTTGACATATAGCATGTATATTCTTTTGGATTGCTTTTATTGTAGCTATTGTTCAGACTATTTACAAAATTT
>CALMMI010000770.1 GCA_937868245.1 uncultured Ignavibacteria bacterium
CGTCCATGTCCACCAGTGTGTGCAAGAAGTGAAACGGTAGTTGCAGGAGCGGATATTCACGATACAAGGAAATGAAAATCGTTGCAAGGGTTGCACGTTGCGACATCCTACGGTCGGTGATTTGACTGTATAGATTTGGGTCGAACAGCGCATTGAATCCTTCCTCCATCTTGTCTATCCGTTCAATACTTTGGTTGCGTTCCGGTTCGGGGATGTAAGAATTATGACGCAGGTCGTTGCGGTCTTTTTCGAATGTAGCCTGGATCACCTTTTTGTAGTCCTTCCAAAATGAATAATTCTCAGTTTCCTGGAACGGCATTTTCTCGAGCCACTGCTCTACAAGCGTAAATAAACTTGGCTTCGACGCGGCATTTGTTAATTTTTCAGCATCGGCAGGGTCAAGATTCTTTACGTATGTCGGGTTCACACGGTTAGAGTCCAAAAGTCCTAATGTAGTTTCGAGTACCCTGAACTGTGCGGATTGGAATCCGCTGGCGGGATGCAGGAAATCCCTGAAGTCCATAAAGTCGAGTGAAGTCATTGTTTCGAGGATACCGAATTGCTGGATAAGCAGCTCAAAAATCCTGTTGATGCGGTGCAAACGTCCTACGGCAACAGCAATTTGCTGCTCGGGAACACTATCCTTTGCAAAAATATCCGTGATGGATTCCACCTCGGTGAGTATCTGTTTGAACCACAGTTCATACGCTTGATGAATAATGATAAACAGTGTTTCGTCATGTGCCTTAGCCCCGTGAAGTTCACTTTGCAGGGTTTGGGCATTAAGGATTTTGTCGAGCTGTAGATAGTCGCGGTAATAGACGGGTTTCGTATCCATAGGAGACCTGTTTTAGAAAGGAAACAAAAGATTTGCCCACAAAATTACGATTATTTGATGTGGTAATTGGCATTGAGCGGTGAAATTGAGTGCATGACTACTCATTCACCGTCTCTTTTTCGGCATTGAAAAGGCAGAAAGTAAGGCATCAACTACATATATGAGTTGATGCCTTACTTTCTGCACTTTCAATTGGAATTTATGACCGATACATAGAACGTTTCTTTATATTTTTGTAGCTGAACTTTTCAAGGGAATAAAATTGGTTGACAACTACGAATCAGAAATACTGTGTTTTGCCCATAAAGACCGTGCAAATTGGCATGGTGCGTTCAGAACCGCACAGGGGAAACCTACTCCCGAGCTATGGAATGAATATGCTCTTGAGTTGTGTGAGGAGTATTTGTTGCAGGCAAAGAAGTTGATAAAAATAGAAATGAGAAAAGAAGGTGATGTTATTAAGAAGGCGAATGTAAGCAAGAGTTTATTTGAAGAAGATAGCTATGGAAATAACCCAGAAACAACTGATAGTTTAACTGTCAAGGTTACTAAAGAACCGAACGAAAGATTGAATCTTCTTGTAAGAGCAATGGAAAATATAAAGGTTTTTATGGATGAGTTGAGAGTTAAAGAAACTCCTCCGAATGAACAATCACTTGAGTTTCAACAGATTGAGGAAAAGGAAAGTATTGATTCCTTTTATGAGAGTCGTAGAAGAGAATTAAAAGAACAGTTTGGGCATGTTCCTGAGTTCTACAAAATTATGGTGGAAGAGCTGGAGCAATACATAGTAAATGAAGAACTAAGGAAAAATCACTCTGAAATATTTTACAAAAAGTATATCGATCTTTATGAACACTCCGAACGCTTTTTAGAAATAAAGGGTGATTATGAAGAAGTCTTATGTAACCATTTAGAATTAGAGCAGAAACAAGGACTTAGCAGCATATTGTATCATTATTACGTTGTTAGGAACAAAGAACAATTCGAAAACTTGAAAGTTGACTTCAAGAGAAACATAAGCGAGTATTATTATGTAAGGGAAGATATCTACTACAGTTACCTTATTAAGTTTACAAAAGTAAGAAACGAATATATGCCGCCTGTGCATACAATTGAAAATAAGAGTGTAGAGAGTCTCTACACATACTACAACAGAGCTTTTAAACTTTACAATAGTCTTCTCAATGACCTAAAAAGTGACTATCCATTATACTTAAAACAGAAAAAGTTAAATCGTGACATAAACCGCTATAATTACCCCCCTGAAGAGTTTGATTTACTCTACGGAGATTCTGATGTTGATAATTCATATATAGAAAAGACTAAGGACAATATAAAATTGTGTTATAAGTATATGAAGAGTTTAGTGATTCAAATTCAAACAACGTCGAATGGTAAAAACTATCCTCTTTTGCCTGATGAGATAGATTATGAGTTTGATGATTCGTCTTTAGCACTTCTTCCCCAACCACCCTCCATTCATGAACTAAAACCTGTTGACCAATGGGATGATATACTCAAAGCAATCATCCTCCACAAATTATTTCCTGACAAAACAGGCTATTCCCTTAGCAAGGAATATAGTACTGTCCTCAAAGTTGCTTTTGAAACATTAAAGAAGTATATAGATAAACAGCGTTCTAAAGTTCAAGCTCCGCTAAACAGTATAGATTCATACTTAGAAAAAAAGAACATCACCGTAGAATCTCTCGAATCCGCAATGCGTGCCTTTCTAAACATCAAAAATCCTTCGGGATAAAATCCCCACTTTTAGGGACAAAATCCCTATTTTTCTCCCTAAATATAGTCCGTATGTTTGTGCAACACTATTGTTACACTTATCTATGGATTATCGTTATGAATATAGAGGATATTTTAGAGAATATCCCGATGCCTAACCACCTGAAGGCGATTGACACCATGCGCCGCAAATTCATTATCGAAGGCACTCTTTCACTGCCGGATGTAAAACCATTTCTCCGCGAACTTTCGGGCTATATTACTGATCGTAACGGGGAACGAATACTGCTGCCCGTCTATTCAAAGTACGGGGATGTAATAGACTTGCAAGTCATTACTGACAATGAAGCCCTTGCCACGTTCCGTAAACTTCGGGCAGAATGGCAGCCGCTTTTCGATAAAGCATCAAAAAATCCATCACTTACCACCATTCTCAAGGAGAGCTTATTATGATTACAATTCCAAGAATCATTGATATTGAAAACGTTGTCGGTCACACCATTTACCTTCGGGACAACCGAGGTTTTATAGACTATAAGGAATGGTACGAAAGGGGTGAAATCAACCTGGATACCTACCAAAAGTTTGTTGACCTCAGGTTGGAATACGAGCAGTACCACAGTATGGTGCGCAGCAGACCTAAACCAGAAAAGCCGTCACTCTCAAAATCACTCTTCGAGCTCCTTATGGAACCCGATGAGCCTATCCCCTTTTTGATGGGAGATATTATTCCCAAAGGTGAGTTTGTGGGTATAGTCGGTAAAAGCGGTGTAAATAAAAGCACGTTTTGCAGACAGCTATGCTTATGTCTGGCAGGGCACAAACAGTCGTTCTGCGGATTCCCTCTAACCCCTCTACACAAAAGGGTACTCTATTGTTATTCCGAAGAAGGCGAAGTATGGATTCGCCGCTACTTGCGAAAAAACTGCAAGGGACTTGGCTTCGAGCGGGAGCTTCTGAAAAATATGTTTCTTCTGAACATGGAAGACTACGATGACGGGGATTCGATGCTTCTCGCAATCCGCGATGCAATAATTAGCCACCCCTTTGACTTGATTGTAATGGACAGCTACTCGGACTTTATTTCAAAGTTCGGTGCAAAAATTAACGACAACGACACTATACGCAGCCTGAAATCCAAAATATCATTTCTAAAGAATGACGGATGCGCAGTACTGTTTAATCATCATACATCGGACAAAACGAACACAATCGGGACATTCCTTGGAGCAACTGCATTTAAACAAATCATCCGGGCACAAATCGAGATTATCGAGGATGGTCCACGGCGCATTCTCTCGTGTGAGAAAAATTCATACGGCATAAAATTCGACCCGATAATATGCAGAATCACCCAAGACTATTTGTTCGAACCGACAGGTGAAACAATGACTCGTGACGACCTCGCGGAAATGGTCGTAAACAAAAGCCTAATGCAAGTTAAGCCTGCCTGCAGACCCAAAATTATACCATGCAACAGCGAGACCGTTTCCTCTATTTTTGATAATTCCGATACGTTAAGGAGTGTTCACATCATCGAGAAGCTCATGCATTTATTTGCAATATCCCATCGGACGGCAACTGTCTGGATAAATGATGTATTGGGATATGGGCTAATTGAAAAAGTAAGACACGGTGAATACCGTAAGTCCAGGGAGGAGTCTAATGCATCCTACAACATATATCCCGGTGAAGAGCTTCCGCCGGATAATCCCCCATCCGGTGATTGGGACGACGGACCAGAATCC
>CALMMI010000771.1 GCA_937868245.1 uncultured Ignavibacteria bacterium
CGCTCTCTTGGTAAATTTCACTTGGATGGAATTCCTCCCGCACCGCGCGGAGTACCGCAAGTAGAGGTTACATTTGATATTGATGCAAACGGTATTCTCCATGTTTCTGCAAAAGACAGAGCATCTGGAAAAGAACAAAACATCCGTATTACTTCTTCAAGCGGATTGGATAAAAGTGAGATTGAAAAAATGCGCCATGATGCTCAGGAACATGCAACCGAAGATAAAAAACGTAAAGAAGAAATTGAAATGCGTAACCAAGCGGATAATCTTATTTACTCTACAGAAAAACAACTCAAAGACCTGGGTGATAAGATTCCCGCGGATCACAAATCTAAGATTGAAGAAGCAAAAGAACGTCTTTCGGACGCCGTGAAAAACAATCCTTCAGATGTGCGAGCTGCAATGGACTCACTCAATCAAATTTGGAGTGAAGCTTCAACTAAGATGTACGAACAAGCAGCACCTCAAGATGGGCAAGCAGCCCCCGGAGGTTCGGAGCAATCTAACGAGCCTAAGGTTGAAGAAGCTGATTATACAATCGTAGATGAGAAGTAATCACGTGATAGTGAAGCCAGGACTATAATTCCTTCTCGAAAAAATAAGCGCGGATGTGGTAATAATTTTACCCGCCGCGCTTTTTTATGTGTTGTTGAGAAGACAATGAAACGTAAATAGCGGTTTTATCATTTTGGCATCAACTGCACACAAGTACAGGATAAATGCTACACAGGTATATGTTGCAACGGTTACCCAAACCGTAGAGCCTAAAAATTTCAATGCACTCCCGGACGACGCTTTTGGTGTAAATTTTCCACCTGAAATATCAACCATCGAGAACATTTCATCAATCAACAGGTGGGTGAGAAATCCGATGAGGGCACTTGACGCAGCAATGTTCTGAACAAGACTTGGCGAATGCCTAAAAGCCAAAAATACCAGACCTCCCCAAATTATCGCAGCGGGAATACTGTGAATAATACCTCGATGAACAGTGAAACGCTTAATGATTTGCTTGATAAAAAAGCGTGATGAAAGGTACACTCCAAATGAAAGAAGTAAAATTTGTGAAGCACTAAGAACATTAATAGATAATGCTTGCAACACAAAAACAGGAGCAAGAGCACCCGCAATACTAACCACATATTCTGTAGGTTTACTCATCGGACTATCCAAATCGGGCATTAATCCCCCAATACCACACAGTGTGGCACAGGCAAGCGAGTCAATCGGTGAGGTATTGAATAGATAAAATGCACCACTGCCACAAGCAATACCTGCAATTACAGAACCTGTAAGGTGATGAACGAAATTACCCATAGGAGACTATTCGGGAAAAGAATATCAATTGAAACTCACTTAGCTGGAACTAGAAAAAACACCACTAAAAATAATACACTCAGCATAAATAATGTACGGCGAGCGCGGGCAGGATTCACTTCCTTATAATGATGCCAAATGTGAGCAAGTGAGTAGCAGACAGCTACGATAGCAGCCGTTAGAATTACAATTTCAAACGGAGTAACAATTGTTGGAAGAAAATGCTTAATCCCTACATTTGCAACTGTTCCGTAAATCAACATGCCTTGTAGCAGATAAATAAAAAGTGATTCTTGTCCACACAAAAGCAGTAAATCCGAAACACGTTGAAAACGCCGTAGAAATCCCTCCAATAGATATAGCAAACCGAAAGCAGCAACTATTCCTGAAGTACGGAATAGGGCGTGTCCCGGAGACGCAAACCACCAATCCTGCCAACCGGGATATTGAAATGGTAAATCTTTGATGATAAAAATTATGATAGGGCTAAGTACACTTGCAATTATAAGCCATTTAGCAAATTGTTTTTGATCCTTGGCGTGCATAAACAATCCTGTGACAGTTGCTCCTGCAAAGAAATATCCGCTCCAGGGAAATAACGGGAAAGGTGAAATCGACTGACGCGCAAACAACGTTCCTGGGAATACGGGCATCATTTGAAATATCTCAAGTCCCCATATAAGCGGGGTAGCAAAGAAAACGCAGAGTGCCAAAAGTCCGAATACCCATACAAGAGGGGTTTTCTTGGGAAGAATAAGGACAAGTATCAGGGCAATAAGTGATGAATAGACTATGCAATGCAAAACATCGCATTGCAGAATTGAGAGAACTTGCTCAGGGGTGGAACGGATAATCCGCCAGAACGAAAATTCAGGAAAGTGAGCCCAATATGCCGCAGCTAAAATGAAACCTAACCGTTTCAGATATAGCCACAAAGGAGATGCAAACTTTTTGTATTCTTCAACCTTACGGGAGGCTGCTATCCAAAAACCTGCTCCTGCACAAAAGATAAAGCATACTGCTACAAATCCATTCGAAATACTCACAGTGTTGTACAGCCATCCGCTACGGTACTGATCATTTAGGAATGAATTAACCAGATGGGTTTCAATCATCCATATTGCTGCGAGACCGCGCAGCAAATCTATGAATATTAATCGTTGTTTAGGTAAAGTTGTTGGGGGAGTACTCATCAATTCCGGTTTATAGTTTTGTAGATTGTTTAGCATCAATATTCTCTGCAAGCAAAGCCATTACTGCCATACGTACAGCCACCCCGTTCGTTACTTGTTTCTGAATTACAGATTGAACAGCATGTGCAACATCGTGATCTATCTCCACTCCATAATTTACGGGACCTGGATGCATAATAAGCAAATTAGGTTTTCTATTAAGATGAAACATTTTTACGCCGAAGAAGTTAGAAAATTCCTCTAAACTTGGAAGCAACCCACTTGCCATACGTTCACGCTGAATGCGGAGGATATTCAGCCCGTCAGCCCATTCTACAGCATCATCAATTGTTCGGAACAGTGAAACGCCCCAATCCGATACATCGTATGGAAGGAGAGTGCCGGGAGCGAGTAATCCAACATTTGCGCCAAGTGTTTTTAATAGGATTGAAGTAGAGCGTGCTACACGGCTATGGAGAATATCACCAATTATACAGATGTTCTTACCGGTAAGGTCGCCAAAGTGCTGTTGCATTGTTAGAATGTCGAGCAAACCTTGTGTTGGATGTTGGTGTTGCCCGTCACCCGCGTTGATGAATGAACATTCCGAGAATCCGCTCATAAAGTCAACTGCTCCTGAAAAGGAATGACGCACCACCCACAAATCCACACCCATTGCATCCACGGTGTTTAATGTATCTATAAGCGATTCACCTTTGGATAAGCTGCTTGCAGATGCAGTGAACGAAAGAACATCGGCACCCAAGCGTCGGGCAGCTAATTCAAATGATAATTTTGTACGGGTAGAACCTTCGAAAAAAGCACTGACAACAGTTTTGCCGCGAAGGAAATCGTATTTGTGAGCAGCAGATATTCCTGTGTCGAGAAATTCTTGTGCGCGTGTAGTAATTATATTAATATCGGATATAGAGAGTTGGCTTGCCGAAAGAAGATGTTTGTGTGGGAAGATGTTTGCCATAATAATACGGTAACGTATAACAAAGTATCATGCAAAAATATCATTTACTCGCGAAGTTTCGTGCATATCTTCCAATAAAAAAGCCGCTCCTTAAGGAACGGCTTTCAAGATGATAGGCAAATTATTGCCGACAAGGTTCATAATCACCGGTTCTTATTAAGAAGCAGTACTATTCGTTGCCATTGACGACTGTTTTGAGTGATTTACCGGGAGCGAATTTTGGCACGTTCCTCGCAGAAATATTAACTGCTTCACCGGTACGTGGGTTTTTTCCTGTTCGTGCGCTTCTTTTGGAAACACCGAAAGTTCCAAAACCTATAAGCGAAACTGATCCGCCTTTTCCTAACTGTTCGGTAATTGCACTAACAAATCCGTTGAGTGCTTTTTCACTATCCACTTTGGTCAATCCAGAGCTTGCAGCAATACTTGCGACTAATTCCTGTTTATTCACGGATGCCCTCCCTTCCATATTTTTTTACAATAGTTGATTGCGCCACAAAATTACTTTAATTTATGGTACATATCAAGTTTTTTTTTGAAGAATCGTAATTTTGTTGAAAATGTAGTAAAATATGCATGTTATGGCTTGCAAGTCCGATGAAACAATAATTTCTGAAACTTAATCGAAAATGGAAATTACCAGAAGTTTATAAAGAGCGAAACGAGAAAAAAAACAGGGAATTGCTAATAAAAAATACTATATTGCTTCATTAATAAAGTAATCGTAACTAAATTACTTCCGAAGGGTGAATCAGGTGTGTAGTTCATACTGACAAGCTGACTTATAGCTGTAAACGATAAATTAAAATCCCGATTCTTTTGTTGAAAAAAGTATTTAGTGTATTAAAAGTAACGACTTATGACAAATGAACAAGTGATGGCAAGAGCAATTGAGCTTGCGCTTCGCGGAACAGGCAATGTTAGCCCTAATCCTTTAGTTGGGTGTGTACTCCTTAAAAACGGACGTATTATAGGCGAGGGGTGGCATAATGAGTATGGCTCCGGACATGCCGAGGTAGAAGCAGTTACAAATGCATCTGAAGATGTTGAAGGCGCAACAGCCGTAGTTACACTCGAGCCATGTTCACATTTTGGAAAAACGGCTCCTTGCGCCGATTTACTTATCCAAAAAGGGATAAAACGCGTGGTTGTAGGAATTGAAGATGTGAATCCTCTTGTTGCCGGAAACGGAATTGCAAAGTTACAGAAAGCCGGAATTGAAGTAGAAGTTGGAACAATGGCAGAAGAATGTAAGTGGCTTATCAGGTATTATGCAAAGAATATAGCGACAGGAATGCCGTATGTGGTGGCAAAAATTGCCCAAACTATTGACGGGTGTATAGCAACCGAACATGGAGAATCCCAATGGATAACCTCGGAGGAGAGCCGCATAGCATCACACGGGCTTCGTAACGAGCTGGATGCAGTATTGATAGGCAGGGCAACTGCTCTTGCAGACAATCCATCGTTAACTGTTAGACATGTTATTGGAAGACAGCCGTGGAGGGTAGTTTTAGATACACACTTGTCACTGCCGATAACGCTGAATATTTTTACTGATATGTTTCGTTCGCGCACGATTATTTGTTGCGCAGAACATAAGGTGAATGGAAGAAAAGCAGACGAACTTCGGAGCGAAGGTGTGAAGATAATAGGTGTGGAAACAGATGAGAGTGGTTTGATTAATCTTCGGGTGGCTTTGTCTCGTCTTTCGGATGAATTTCGGATTGCATCTGTCCTTACAGAAGGTGGCGCATCGCTGTTA
>CALMMI010000772.1 GCA_937868245.1 uncultured Ignavibacteria bacterium
AATGGCTGTAAGCGATTCTGGTATTATATACCTTACAGGTTCTTATTCCGGACAGGCAATTTTTAACGGAAGCAGTTATATCCTACGAAACGGCGGAATGTTTTTAGCTCGATATTCCACCGATGGTTACCCTGATTGGGCAACTCGCGTTGGTAATAATCAATCTGACATTGGAAACAGTATTGCACTTGATAAAAACGAGAATGTATTTGTTACATGAGATTTTTATGGAACAACTGATTTTAAGGTATCGAATATTCCTGATTTAACAAGTAAAGGTAACTCGGATGCAATCATTGCATGTTACAGTACTGTTGGTTTATTACAATGGGCAATGCGAATCGGTGGCGACAAATACGACAACGGAAATTCAATTTCAGCAAATGATCATGGCGATCTTTTTGTTACCGGAACTTTTCAATCGACAGCCGAATTCCCCGGCGGAGAGATTAATAACATCCTAAGTAAAGGTGCAGGAGATATTTATATAGCACGATATAATATTCCTAAATTTAGTATAGTCGGGTATATTACTTTCGAAGGGAATCCTTTCGACAGCGTTATAGTTTCAGATGGCAACCACTCTACAATGACGGGTAATGATGGACTTTATGAGTTTAAAGAAGTCCCAAATGGAACATACACAATTGTTCCATCCAAAAAAGGATACGAATTTGTTCCTCCGTCGCAACAGGTAACAGTTAAAAATATAACTCCAAACGGGGTGAATTTTATAGCACAATTTGTCCTAATCCCACCTGTTCTTGTTTATCCCGAAGATTTGGCAACAAAGGTTGCTACATCTACTGCATTAACATGGGAAGCTACGGTAGGAGCCAAACAATATCATGTACAGGTAAGCAGACTTCCCCTATTTCCTGATTTTATCTTGAATGACAGCACAATATCGGGATTATCCGTATCCGTACCAAATCTCGCAGTGGCAACTGAATACTACTGGAGAGTGAGAGCAGCAGATGCCTCCCATTGGAGTGATTGGACCGTTACAAGAAGATTTGTTACAGCAGATTCACTTCCGGGTCAAGTTATCCTGAGTACCCCGCAGAATCAATCCTCTGAACAACCTATTGATCAGTTGTTTTCGTGGAAGATACTTTCAGGTGCGGGAATGTATCATTTACAAGTCGCTACAAATGCTGATTTCTCAACGATTGTAGTTGAAGACTCTACAACAACAGCTACTGCAAAACCGGTGAAAAACCTACAATATGCAACACGGTATTATTGGAGAGTTCGCGGGTTTGTAAACGGTTTATGGGGAACTTGGTCGGATATATGGAATTTCCGTACTTCTATTAGTAATGGAGTAAACGATCCTGCTGATCAACAAAATTCAATTTCTTTAGAAACAATCCCTTCTCCAGTTATCGGAGGAACTTCCTTAGGAATTTCATATTCATCCGTGCCCCCTGGTAATTTATCAATTACATCCTTATTAGGTGAAACAATGTTCGAAAGTTCCACAAACCCGATTAGTGGATTTCAAACAATTGATGTATCAAATTGGGCATCGGGAATGTATGTAGTGAGGTTGAGAATAGGGACACATTCTATCTCAAAAATGTGTACTATTGTAAAATAAGAGATAATTTGTTTAGTTAATTGACTGTAATAAAAAATGGCAGTAAGATTTTTTCTTACTGCCATTTTTTATACTTTTATCGAATTTGTACTACTTTAATTTACTGTCGAATTTTACTACTTCCTCTTTATCATTAAAGTACTTTCTTTCTGTCCCGATGATTTGGTAGTTTTCATGTCCTTTACCTGCGATTAACAGAATATCACCTGATTTTACATTTTTCAGCGCGGTTTCAATAGCTTCTGACCTATCAGGTATAATGAATACAGATTCCATATCAGAAATTCCCGATACAATATCAGCTATTATTTTTTGAGGTGATTCAAGTCTGGGATTATCATTTGTAATGATAACAGTATCGGCATACCACTTGGAAATTTTCCCCATTTCCGCCCGCTTCAAAATATCTCGATTTCCACCACAACCAAAAACTACAGTTAGCTTTCCCGAACTGCCTTCGAGTAATTCTGCACAAACACCAAGGGCTTTCTCCAGCGCATCAGGAGTATGTGCATAATCTACAATTGCAACAGCTCCATTGTGAAGACGGGTGGTCTCCATTCTGCCCGGAGCACCTTTGATACGGGTTAAAACACCTACAATCAACTCTCTGTCAATTCCCAATTCAATACAAAGTGCAGTGCACAGAGTAACGTTATCAATATTAAACCTTCCCGGTAACGGAGTAGTATATTGCTGTCCGTTTAAAGTAAATTCGGTTTTTTCAATTGTTAAGCGTTCGTTTTCAATTTGATAATCATTACAAGTATCTCGTCCGCACATTACAACTTTTGATTTGGTTTCCTCTTTCATTGCA
>CALMMI010000773.1 GCA_937868245.1 uncultured Ignavibacteria bacterium
CTGTACCCTCGATAGTTTTTGCCCATACAAAATTCCCTGAAGCATCTAATTTTGAAATAAATACTTGACTTGGATATGCAGAAGTAGATTTGAGAGGAAAATTACCGGCTCCCGGATCAAAATCAACCGAACCGTTAAAAATACCTACAGTATAGATGTTTCCCGTTGCATCTGCTGTAACGGAGGTTGCATAATCATCAGAACCACCTCCAATTTGCTTCACCCATTGAAGTTGAGGGGTTTGTGACTGTGCTGATATAAATACAGTAAGAAAAGCGAAGAGGGCTATAGTCAGTGTTTTCATAGAAGTGTTGTGTAAAGGTAACGAGTGCACAATATCCCTGATATGATGTTTATTCGAGTGACAGAGGTCAATGATAATTATTAGCAAGCATGTGTGATAGTAATAACACTATTATTGAAATATTATCACGAACTGCAGAAAAAAATGCCCATGATGTTAAACCATGGGCATACTGTTTAGTGATATTCATTTCTATAGCTTTACTCCTTCACAACCTTCACCCGCTGAACATTTCCACCTTCACTCATCTCTATAAAGTACATTCCCTTCAGCTGGTTGGTAATATCGAGTGAAAAGGAACCGCCATTCACATCCGCTTGTTCAAATGTAGTTTGCCCCAATAGATTGATGAGTTTTATTCTTCCGTTTGTGATTTGCTTGCCGAAACTGACGGTTATTGAACTGCTGCTTGGGTTAGGGTAGATGGAGAGGAAGTTTGCAACTTCGGGTGATTCCAGAACATCTGAAAAATTACTTTGGCTTAGTTTGAATAAGAAAAAGCCATAACCTGATAACTTGTATTCTGATGAAAGACTTGGATCAAAATCAACAGTGTCTATAAAAGTTCCGCATGTATAAATATCACCTGTTCTTGTAACTGAGATTGAATAACCGTGTTCGCCTGTTATTTCGAAATCATAATGCTCCAATCTTTCATCCTGGTAATTTCTAGTTGAATTACTTCCTATTTGCTCAACAAAAACCAAATTCCCTGAAGGGTCATACTTCGATATGAAAGAGTCGTCCGTACCCTTAGCTGTTACTGTATGAATTCCTGTTCCGGAATCAAAACTACCTTGTCCAAAAGTGCCTGTACAATACACTGAGCCGTATGGGTCAACAGAAAATGCAGAAACAAAC
>CALMMI010000774.1 GCA_937868245.1 uncultured Ignavibacteria bacterium
GTGCGTTGGTGTTTTATGGTTTGGAAATTCTCAATAAAATGACCCGCCCAGGATTCAGAGGCTTACTTGAATGTGCTGATATGAAGCCCGGTAACTTGACTACATCGAACATTATCTACGGACTTGCGCCGCGCATAAACGCCGCAGGAAGAGTAGGGGATGCCCGCCGAGCAGTAGAAATGATGACCCAAACCGACGAAGGGGCTGCCTTCGCAATAGCCCAGCAATTGGAACAGGATAACCGCAAACGGAGAACATTCGACGAATTTACCTTTGCCGAAGCAAAACAGGAAGCTGAATTGCTGCTCAAAGAGAAGAAACGTCATTCGCTTGTTCTTCATAAATCAACCTGGCATGCAGGAGTGATAGGAATAGTTGCATCACGCCTTGTGGAGAAATACAATCTCCCAACTGTTATGCTCACTACGATCGACACTCATGCAAAGGGTTCGGCACGAAGTATCAAAGGATTTGATATTCACAGTGCTTTAAAAGGCTGTGAGCAATATCTGATGGAGTTTGGCGGACACAAACATGCAGCAGGACTAACACTCGAAGAAGCAAATATACCTGCGCTTCGTGAAGCGTTTGATGAAATTGCCAGGGAAAAGGTTTCTGATGAGATGTTGATACCTGAACTGTTGATTGATGCAGAATTGGCACTGAATGAGCTTTCGCCGAATATGTTTCAGATTATCAAACAGTTTGCACCGTTTGGGCATCATAATCCTAAGCCGATTTTCTATTCAAAAGGTGTAACAAGTGCAAACGGGGTGAAAGTAGTAGGGAATAATCATCTCAAGTTCCGTGCAATGCAGTCTAATTTCATTATTGATGCAATAGGTTTCAATCTTGGTGATAAGATAGCAATTTGTACCGGTGGAAAGCCGTTTACAATAGCTTATACTGTTGAAGAGAATACCTATAACGGTACAACAACCCCACAGATTTCAATTAAGGATGTACGACCTGATTAAGAGAGATATGAACTCCTGTTAGAAAAAACAGCAGATAAGTAATATGATTGCATGAGTCAAACCTGCGTTCCTTCATTGGAACGCAGGTTTTTTTTATTTCTTGAGTTTTATATTGAGTCTAATAATAATGTACTACTTAGAGCTATTGGGTAAAGGCAGGTGCTTACCGCCGTGCATTGGGTGGTAATAATGTGGAGACGCTACTGCAGTGTGTCTCCTGTACTGAGCGAAACAGCACACTTCTGAGATGCACTACGGTGCATCTCTACAATGTTATAAATACCTAATACAATAGTGATAAGCTCCTGCCTCAATAAGGATTCCTCTTTACGGAATTACACTTATAAGATTACTGTGTATCATATGTATGCGCTACAATTTGGTATCCTATAAATAGCTGTAGCATCTGCCTTGACTGATTGGAGATTTACACCCAATAATTGTAAACATTAATTAGACCTTATATAATGAAAGTCAATAGATGAAATAATTAAAATAAAGCGAAATTTTATCTGAACTCCACATTGTACTTCTTAAACCAATCAAAACACTGCAAAATAGTAAACTCGGAAAATTCATTTTTTTACCGAAAAAGTTGATGTTAAGAAAAGGTAATATTGTTTTTTCTGTATTATAGACAAAACTCCCAGCATTTACGCAATGTTATTAAATAACAATAGTTGGTAACATTGGCGTAACATTGAAAAGTATGGTTTATTATCAATGTTACCAAATCGTAACATGTAAAACCAGGTGTGCTATCGTTGTTTATTAAATCCCAGACCTTAATTTCGTACTATAATTGAAGCGAAATTGATTTTCCTGTCAATTTTCAATTCAAATAAAAATATTTACTTATAATTTAGTAGGAAAATAAATGCGTGTTGCTACTCTGCGAATGAGCATCGTTTGGTGCCTGTCTGTTGTACTAGTGAGTGTATTATCGTATGTGAATATGCAAGCTCAAACAGTTGAACCAAAAGTTGCTGAAAAGCCTGTTGAAAAAAAGTGGTACGAAAAAATCAGTTTGCGTGGTTATACCCAAGTACGGTATAATAGACTACTTGAAACCAATTCGTTGGTAAAGTGCGAACAATGCGATAAATCTATCGGTGAAAACGGGGGAATCTTCATCCGTAGAGCACGTCTTGTATTCAGTGGGCAGGTATCGGATAATGTATATTTCTATATTCAACCGGATTTTGCCTCGAATGCAGCCACTTCCGGTTCAGCAACCGGTCTTCATTTTGCTCAGATACGGGATGCATATTTCGATTTATCATTAGATTCTCTTCGAGAATTTCGTTTCCGCATTGGACAAAGCAAAATTCCATTTGGTTACGAAAACACACAATCAAGTCAAAACCGTTTACCGTTGGATCGTTCGGATGCACTTAATTCTGCTGTCCCTAACGAACGTGATTTAGGGGTGATTTTCTACTGGGCGCCTGACCATGTACGTAAACTTTATGCGAAATTGATTCACGATGGCTTAAAAGGTACAGGAGATTACGGTGTTGTCGGTATCGGAACGTTTAACGGTCAAACAGCTAATAAAGCGGAGGCTAATAACAAACTGCATTATGTAGGGAGAGTAAGCTATCCAATAGAAGTTAGCGGACAGGTTATTGAACCGGGAATCCAAGCCTACACCGGAAGATTTGTAATAGAAAGTATTAATAGCGGAACAAAAATAGGTGGCGATTATTTAGATGAAAGAGTAGCAGTTTCATTAAATCTTGCTCCAAAACCGTTTGGTGTATTGGCTGAATATAACTGGGGACACGGTCCAAAATTTGTTTCAAAAACACCCGGTGATACAACTACGTTCAATCATATCGAATCTACATATTTAAGTGGGGGATTTGTTACCGTAAGTTGCAGAATCGATCAAATGGGGCAAACGTTTATTCCGTACATTCGCGGTCAGTATTACAATGGCGGAAAAAAATTAGAAACAGATGCAAGGG
>CALMMI010000775.1 GCA_937868245.1 uncultured Ignavibacteria bacterium
GAAAGTTCATCGGATAAATCCTCGAAACGATGGTTGTAAAGAAGTGAACTCGCAAGCCAGCTCTCCTTAAATGGATAACCGAATTCCAACCCTCCACCGATTTGAAAAGCACCGTCGCTCAAAAAAGGGTGCGGGTCGTTTGCCACTCCATTGTGAAAACCCGGTGGAATCTTTGCCATCATTGATAGCGAGGTGACCCCTTTTCCTGTGTTTATCTTCCACCTGGCACCAACACCATAGTACACCGCTTGTGTAATACTAAGGTCAGCTTTGGTATTTCCCTCGAACAAAATATCATCGGAAGAATATACTTCATGCAAGGCAAACCGCCCGACCGGAACGTCCAGTAAAAGAGTAACGTCGTCTGTCAGTCCGTATTCAGCATACAATCCAGCCAGAATACCGCTTAGTTCCATTCCGTAGTTTCTGCCATTCAAATACAGGGCAGATGTATCGCGCTTGTAGAAAACATTATCACCAGCCAAATTTTTGTAACTTGATGCAAGCATTGTTCCGATATATGCTTTGGCAAAGAGTTGGTTCTTGGGCTGAGTCCAACCTCCGGCAAATATTGGTTGGGAATAACTCAGGATTGTACCAAGCAACAGTACGTAAAGACAAATTTTAGAATAATTCATTATTAATTTTAAGAGGGGAAAGAGGTCGTAAATCCACAGTATTTTGCAAATGCAAAGTAGCATTTTTTTCTGATTTGTAAGGCAATACAAAGAGTTAATTTAACAAATATTTTCTGTTACTCTCAAAAGGAACAAGAGTGAAAGTATTAGCTTTTCTTTGTATTTTTGTGGTTGGAATAACATCAAGCACATCATAATAAATTCGACAGCCAAATCCTTTTATTCTCCTATCATACGTAATGGACAGTACAAATCCGGAACAAACGCAAACATCCATAAAGCTGTGGCAAAGGTATGCCATTGTTCTGTCTATTTTTCTTTTTTCTCTTTTGTTGCTTTTTTTCCTTGCCGACAAGGTACTCATCCCATTAATCGTTCACTCCAATTCTACAGTTAAAGTACCCAATGTGGTTGGGATGTCTGTGCCGCAAGCTAAAGCACTCTTGGAGCAGAACCATCTGTTAGTTCAAGGGATTCGCGAAGTTTCTACGGATAAAGCCCCTGCAGGAATCGTCATTAACCAACTCCCCTACTCGGATGCCGAAGTAAAAGAAGAACGCCACATCTACCTTACCGTAAGCAAGGGTAAGGAAATGATTCGCACCCCTCAACTTTCCGGCAAATCCCTGCGTGATGTACGGATAGCTCTTATGCGCCTCGGGCTTCAACTCGGTACTGTTAATTATGATTTTAGTGAAACTGTTGCTGCAGATTTAGTTGTAGCACAAAGTGTTCCCGCCGGAAGTGAAACTCAGTATAATGAGGTAATCAGTGTAGTAATAAGTCGTGGTTCAGAGTCTCAGATAACTGTTCCTACTCTTGTATTTGGCACTCTTGATGAAGCTCGTGAAAAACTTTTGGATGCCGGACTTATTTTAGGGAAAGTAACCACGATAAGTGATGCCACCTATATTGACGAAACGATTATTTCTCAAGAACCGGAAGC
>CALMMI010000776.1 GCA_937868245.1 uncultured Ignavibacteria bacterium
AGGTTTTACTGCAACCGCTGCAGCAACCATCGGTTTTTCAACAGGCTTTGAATTATCCTGATATTTAAATCCGGTTGCAACAACTGTAAGCATGATTTTATCACCCATGTTTTCATCGGTAACAATACCAAAAATCAGGTTTACTTCGTGTCCTGCAGCTTCTTCTATAATTTTCACAGCGTCTTGAACTTCAACCATTGCCAAATCCGAGTTTCCGCAAATATTTACAAGCAAGCCGTGCGCTCCGGCAATAGAAATACCTTCGAGAAGAGGAGAATTAAGTGCATTTTGAGCTGCTTCAATTGCACGGTGTTCGCCGCTTGCGATTCCGATACCCATAAGTGCGTCGCCCATATCTTTCATAATGGTACGCACATCTGCAAAATCCACATTCACATCACCGGTGTGGGAAATTAAGTCTGCTATACCGCGAGTCGCATTATAAAGAACATCATCCACCCGGTTAAACGCATCTTTAAAAGATGTTTGACGGGTGATTATACTCATCAATTTTTGATTCGGTATTGTAATCAGAGCATCAACATGTTTACGTAATTCATTAATACCGCCTTCAGCTTCGGTAGAACGGCGACGTGCCTCCCAATCGAACGGCTTGGTAACGATTCCGATAACTAACGCACCAAGTTCACGGGCAATACGGGCAACTACAGGAGCACCACCGGTTCCGGTACCTCCGCCCATTCCGGCAGTTACGAACACCATATCGCTGCCGATAAGTGCTTCGCGAATTTCTTCAATATCTTCCTCTGCCGATCTTTGTCCGATTTCAGGTTTTGCCCCGGCTCCCAAGCCACGGGTGGTTTCTTTACCGAGTTGGATTTTATGAGGTGCAAGATTACGTGCAAGGTCTTGGGCATCGGTATTGGCTGCAACAAAATCGACACCTGTAAGTCCTCTGGAAATCATGCTATTAATAGCGTTACCGCCTCCGCCGCCAACACCAATGACACGAATCTTCGCGCCCTGCTGTTGAATTGTATCAAATTCTATCATTTGTCCCCCCACGGTATAAATGAAAACAATACGTTCATGTTAAAAAAAGAAAATTATAAGCAAAATAAGTAAATTCTCGAACCGACCACAAAAATAATTATAAATCCTCGAAAAATGATTTCACTTTTCGAAATAACGATGGTTTTTTGGTGGCTACATCTTCTGTGCTCTCTTCGATGATTGTGTTCCTGGCTCTAAGTCCATACATAACAAGTCCTACTGCCGTAGCAAACATCGGACTTTCTACCTCGGGAGCGAGACCTCCGTAGGTCATTGCTGAAGGGATACCAATCTTTACCGGGCGTCCGAAAACATTATGAGCAAGTTCGTCAGTGCCTCGTAAAAGTGCACTTCCTCCGGTAACAATTACACCTGCAAAAAGGCGGTCTGCATAGCCTGATTTTTTAATCTCGGCATACGCAAATTCAAAAATTTCTTCCATTCTCGGTTGGATTACCTGACAGAGCAAACTCTTTGTAACTTCAAGTGGTTTACGTCCTCCAATGCCGGGTATCATAAACACTTCATCACGCATTATGCTCTCTTGAAGAGCATGTCCGTATTCACGCTTGATACGTTCGGCTTGAACATTCAGAATCCCGAGTACATTGCAAATATCGTCGGTTACTTGATGTCCGGCGATTGCAAAAACAGCTGTGTGGCGGATAATTCCTTCATGAAAAACGGCTACATCTGTTGTACCGCCACCTATATCGATCAGCGCCACTCCAACTTCCTTTTCGTCTTCGTCCAATACGGCTGCACTGCTTGCAAGTGGTTCTAATACAAGGTCGCTAACTGTTAAGCCTGCGCGTTCTACACAACGGTGAATGTTCTGCATTGCGGTTACTAGAGCAGTTACGATATGCACATTTGCTTCCATACGCACACCGCTCATTCCAATCGGGTCGGTTATGCCGTCTTGTCCGTCTATAATATAATCTTGCGGTATCACATGGAGTATTCTACGATCAGAAGGTATAGCTATTCTTCGCGCTTCTTCCAAAAGTCTTTGAACATCAGCATGTGAAATCTCTTTCGTAGGATTAGAGATAGAAATAATACTGCGGGTAGCGAACGAATGGATGTGATGTACGGCAATGCTA
>CALMMI010000777.1 GCA_937868245.1 uncultured Ignavibacteria bacterium
CAAAGCAGTATGAAACTGCAATTATGAGTGGTTTGCAAAAAACGATTGAAATTCCAAGAAAATCACAGGATGGTATTCCTAAAGTGGATACACCTCCTCCACCGGTCAAAAATGACGGGAGCGATAGGATATAGTGACTTATTTTCTTAATCTGAACAGTTTTTGTTAGCAGTGTATGTATATTCCCAAGCATAATTTGATGGCGGATAATGAGGAAATTCTGGACTATATCAGAACATACCCATTCGGTACGATAATAACATCGAAGGACAATTATCCGATTGCTACCCATTTACCGTTTGTACTTTCTGAACAAGGAAATGAAATTATAATAACCTCACATTTTGCAAAGGGTAACGAGCACTGGAAAGATATACAAGGCTCTGATATTCTTATCATTTTTTCAGAACATGATGCTTATATATCACCTAAATATTACGACAGTAAAATGGAAGTACCAACATGGAATTACAGTGCAGTCCATGTGTATGGAAAAGGTAGAATTCTTACGGATGAAAGTCAGGCTTTAGAGGTTTTGGAGAAGATGATCAATAGTTTTGATGAAGAGTATAAACAGCAATGGGATAATCTTCCGTCGAAATTCAAAAACAGTTTGGTAAAGGAAATTGTAGCTTTTGAAATTACTGTTACCGAACTTCAAGGAAAGAAGAAAATAAGTCAGAACAAGAAGAAGGTTGAGCGGGATAGGATCATTACATCATTTGAAATGAGTGATGATTCCCATGAGAGAAGCATAGGGGAGTATATGAAGAGGAATGAGAAATAATCTGAATTATTTCTTACCATTTAATCTCTACTGACTTTATATGATGGACAAGGTTCAAAGCTTCAAATCACAATTAATCTCAACATCATCAATAACTGCACCGCGTTTCTTGTAGAATTCAATTGCCTTAGAGTTCCAATTTGAAACTTGCCACCGGACTTTAGTACAGTTCTCCTTCTGACCGGTATCAAACACTGAATCCATCAGCATTGTTCCTACATTTCGCCCACGGCATTCTTCAATCACGTATAAGTCATCTAAGTAGATTGCCTTACCAGTCCATGAGTAATAGGCAAAGAAATAGGTGGCAAAGCCGATAATCCGTTCACCCTCAACCGCAACCAAACATTGGAAATAATCCTTATCCAGTATCATTTGTTCGGGAGTGATTGAAACTTTTCCAGGTGTTTTGATAAATAGTGCAAACTCTTTAATCAACGAATAGACTTCTTTAAAATCGTTTTCTGTTGCTTTTCGTATAATAACGTCCATAGGATTCCAAGTGTTTCGTAACAAGTTGCTTTAATTTTTCTGCCCCACAACAATCAAATGCTCCATTGCCATAATCTCGCCATTCATATCAAAATCAGGTTCTTTTTGTTCGATAATGTGAGAAACAGACAAGCCGTTTTCTTCAAAAAGTTTGGTTACATCCTCTTTTGAAAACAGCTTGAACCCATACTTTATAAATGGATATTTTTCAGCTTGATGTTTAGGTCGCAGAGCAACAATAAATTTGCCGTTTGGCATCAATATTCTCCTGATGCCTTTCAGAACTAGGCTTTCATCATCCCAAAAGTAAATGGTATTGACAGTAAAAATTGTAGAGAAGGAATTATCCATGAATGGAATATCTGCAATATCCGAAAGTACAAAATTTGCCTGTCCCTTTGAAATCCACCCGGAGTTTAATTTTGTGGCTTCTTCAATCATCAATTCCGAAAAATCACATCCGGTATATTGTATTTCCGGATGTTTCGATACAATTTCTGATACAAAAAAACCATTACCCATTCCAACCTCAAGAATGGTATCTTTCGGTTTAGGGTTAACGATGGAAATTGTGTTTAAGTTAATATCACGATTTCCTTTATTCATAAACTCTGCTATTTTAATCCCGTCCTCTCCATGAGGTTTGCGGAGCTGACTTGCAGTTTGCCTGTGTTGTTGTTCATCCATATAAGTTGATTTGATATTGTTACATCGACATATTGATTTGTTGTGAACTTATCCGGCGAAATTAGTAAACTTATACTTCAATCGAAAAAACGATCTAAAGATTACTTGGAGAAGTTCATGGAAAATACTGCCATATCTCGTTTCTTATAGCCAATCCCGGTAAAGAACTCTTCATTCCTTTTAAACGAATCAAAGTAGATTGAAGTATGAAGATACCTCTGCTTGATTTGCTCCATTATTGTGGTGCCTATACCCTGCCTTCTATACAAAGGATGCACTCCTATTTCGGCTATGTGGGTATGGAGCACATCGTCACTCAATACGCGGGCTATCGCAACCACCTTATTGTTGCCATCCCTTGCTGAGACTATAAAACTTGTGTTAAGAATAGCATTCGCAATTTTCGCTTCGTCATAATCGGATTCCACACCCCAACCAAGTGCGGAGTATAACCGGATAACTTCTTTTGGGTGAAGGTCCGTCCTATTGGTTGAAAAAGTAATTCCATCCATAATAATTCTTTCAGCTCAAGTGAAACAGTGTAGTGGCTACCGTTGATGGTGTTATAATTTTGAATAGTTATAGAGCTGCTTCATCTACACTGTCAACAGGCTTTTCTTTGCTTGCTTTCTTTTCGGCAGCCCATTGTTCTTTTCTGAGAGAATAGAGATACAAACTTTCCACTTTAGCTTTTGCCCAGGGAGTTTTTCGCAAAAAGGTAAGGCTAGATTTGATGCTCGGTTTATCAGTAAAACACTTAATATTTATTTTATTTCCGAGTTCATCCCAACCGTAAAATGCAACCAAATGCTCCAGTATCATCTGGAGGGTTTTTCCATGTAGGGGGTCTTTGTTTTGTCCGGGCATAATAGATTGGATTTCGTAATCAAATTAGAGTGTCGAACTTGTAAGTAGTTAGAATCCAAGCATCACAGGCTACACTGTAGAAACATTCTAATGAACTTCTTGCAAAGGGTTTGCAATTGCTCATGCTTGAATTAATCAAGCAAAGATAGGAAAAAATGGTATCTTTGTTGCATGAATCAATACCAAATCCCTCCTCAACTGCTGAGTAATCTTGGCATCGACAGTTTGAACGAAATGCAAATTGCTGCAAATTATCATATCCAAAACGAAGAAAATGTTCTGCTTCTTGCCCCCACAGGGTCAGGAAAAACAATCGGTTTTTTACTTCCGGTGTATCAAATGATGGACGCTTCCCAAAAGGGAATTCAATGTATAGTAATCACACCGTCCAGGGAACTTGCTCTTCAAATTGAACAGGTTTGGAAAAAAATGGGAACGGGATTGAAAGTAAATACCTGTTACGGCGGACACGCTATGAAGGTGGAAATCCAAAACCTAAGCGAACCTCCGGCACTTTTGATTGGGACTCCGGGAAGAATTTCTGATCATATCAACCGTGAAACAATTGACCTGGCAAATACCCAAATGTTAGTTCTGGACGAATTTGATAAGTCGCTTTCGATGGGGTTCGAGGATGAAATGTCGTTCATTACCGAAAAGTTGACAGGGCTAAAAAAACGCATCCTGGTATCGGCAACCGAAGAAATAACTATTCCTGACTTTGTCGGAATCAAAGACCCGACGGTAATTGATTTCACAAAAAAAGAAGAAAAAACAAACGACGGTTTGATTCTAAAAATGGTGATTTCCGAATCCAATGACAAAGCAGAGACCTTGTTTCAGCTTCTGTGTTTTATCGGTAGGG
>CALMMI010000778.1 GCA_937868245.1 uncultured Ignavibacteria bacterium
GGTAGCGAAATTCCTTGTCGGGTAAGTTCCGACCTGCACGAATGGTGTAACGATTTGGGCACTGTCTCAACCACGGGCTCGGCGAAATTGTGGTACCGGTGAAGACGCCGGTTACCCGCATATGGACGGAAAGACCCTATGCACCTTTACTATAACTTACTATTGGCTCTGGTTGCATCATGCGTAGGATAGGTGGGAGTCAGCGAAGCAGTGCTCTTGGGCATTGTGGAGACAACGGTGAAATACCACCCTTGATGCAGTTGGATTCTAACCCGGCGGTGTGTAACCGCGGGGACAGTGGTAGGCGGGTAGTTTGACTGGGGCGGTCGCCTCCTAAAATGTAACGGAGGCTTGCAAAGGTTCCCTCAGCACGGTTGGTAATCGTGCCAAGAGCGCAAAAGCAGAAGGGAGCTTGACTGTGAGACTGACAGGTCGAACAGGTACGAAAGTAGGTTTTAGTGATCCGGCGGCACCGAGTGGAAGGGCCGTCGCTCAAAGGATAAAAGGTACGCTAGGGATAACAGGCTGATCTTCCCCAAGAGTTCACATCGACGGGAAGGTTTGGCACCTCGATGTCGGCTCATCGCATCCTGGGGCTGGAGAAGGTCCCAAGGGTTTGGCTGTTCGCCAATTAAAGCGGTACGTGAGCTGGGTTCAGAACGTCGTGAGACAGTTCGGTCCCTATCCTATGCGGGCGAAAGATACTTGAGGGGACTCGTTCTTAGTACGAGAGGACCGGAATGACCGGACCGACGGTGAATCTGTTGTTTTGCCAAAGGCATTGCAGAGTAGCCACGTCCGGAAAGGATAAGTGCTGAACGCATCTCAAGCACGAAACCTGCCCCAAGATTAGGTATCTCATGTCGTTAAGACAGTAAGGACCCAGAGAGATTATCTGGTTGATAGGCTTTACGTAGAAGTGTAGCGATATATGGAGCGGAGAAGTACTAATAGTCCGAGGGCTTACCGTTGTTTATTTATTATAACAACAAATATTCAAGCTCAGTAGATAAACTTACAATTATTTAATTGCATAAGTAGAAAACAGGAAAGATTTAACGGCACTGCCGCTGAATTAATGCAGAAAATCTCATGTACGCGCTTCCTCATGACTCGGAAATGCTAAAATACAACAAATGCTGTAGTATAAAAGTGTTAATTGAAAATGTATCTTTGATTGCATGATAATGCAGACAAAGATTAGAAAATATATCTCGGCGACTCTATCGCAGGGGTCACACCTCTTCCCATTCCGAACAGAGAAGTTAAGACCTGTGGAGCTGATGGTACTGCGTGCGTAGGTGCGTGGGAGAGTAAGTCGTTGCCGGGTATTTTTATAAACAAATAGTCCAACTATGAAAATAGTTGGACTATTGTTGTTTTAAACAAATCTGTCGCAAATGAAATCCCGGCAGGGATGAAATATCGGTAGAACGTTGAAGGGTATTTTTATAAATAAATAGTCCAATCATTAATTTGATTGGACTATTGTTGTTTTAAACAAATCGATCACAAATGGAATCCATGCAGGGATGAAATATCGGTAGAATGTTGCCAGGTGTTTTTATAACAAAAATTCTATCCATGAAATTTATTGGAATCTTTCCGTTTTAAATGAAATTTACAACTGCATCAAAAATCGGCTTAAACTACCATTTGTTCCTAAACCGACTTTCTTTCGAATCCTAAGCCGCTTATTTTCAATTGTACGTTCAGAAAGAGACAAAATTTCAGCTATTTCATCCGACATTAAACCTGCCCTTATCAAAACACACACCCTAACTTCCATAATTGTCAAGCTTGGATATTTATTCATTAATGTTGTTTGAAAATCCGGATTTACTCTGCTGAATATTTCTAAATAGGATTCCCAAGTTTCATGCATTAAAGGTGATTCTCGTAGTTTCATCTTTATTTTCCGTACAAGACTTTCTTCATTATCTCTTTGAGCAGTAATAGTAAGAATCTCAGATTTAAGGTTGTTAAATTCCTTTTTATAAAGTAATATAGATTGATTACTAATTTTAATTAGAGATTCAAGATTCGTAATTTGTGTACGAGTTATTTCATCATTCTTACGGTGGATTTCAATTTCGTGTAGAACTTGCATTCCACTCAGATGGCGGGCAGCTTGTGCATGAACTAATTGTTCCTGTACTGCATGAAACTCCTTAAATCTTTCCAAAGCATCGTTCAAATTGCCATGTTTCTCATGAAGAAGTGCTAAAATTTGGAGAATCTTTGCAATTTTAGGAGGTAAATCATGATCTTTAGCTACTTGTAAAGCCTCCAAATACACATCTACAGAAGAATGATACTTACCAGTTAGTTCTAGAAGCTCTGCTAATTGCATTAGAAATTCAACTTGAAACTCACGAGCGTCAATTGCCCTACTTACCTCAAGCCCTCGCTGTATCTGTTCACTTGCAAGAACATATTGAACCGTCTTTATAGCTAAAGTTGCTTTCTGCTGTACTATAAACAGTTCGTCAAATAGAATGTCTAGACCTTTAAAAAGTTCTTCAGCTTTTTCTAGAGAATATTCTGCCTCATTTAATCGCTCTGAATGTAGATAAATTTTACCTAAATTATACCAAACTGTTCCTTCAGATTGTCTGTGTCCAAGCACTTTAAATAAGTGTTGAGCTTGAATCAAATACCATTCAGCTTTAGAAAAATCATTTGTTTCAATAAGAATAGTACCTATTTGATTGTAAGCAACTGCTTCACCGTATCTATCGTTTAAGATTTGCTTCATTTTTAGAGCTTTATCCAAAGCTTCAACTGCGTCAATGTAATAACCACGCATACTTAATGCAGATCCAAGGTTAATATATGCATCTGCAATTGTTCCGTCATTAGGACGCCTTATCAGAACGTAACCGCTGTAAATATAGTCCATAACACCTACATTTTCAGTATTAGACTCAAAAGTAGTTTTATAGAGTTCTTTCAGTGTAATTGCTTGGCGCAAGTATCCGATTGCCTTTTCAATTTCATTTTGAAACAAATAAAGTACAGCAATATTAATATACTCAGAACCGGCACCATCATGGTCATTGTATTGAAGTTTAATATCTAAAGAACGTTGTAAATACTCTAAAGATGTTTCGTATTCTGCTTTTTGAACTAGAATAGTACCCAAAAGTGAGTACACATCGGCTTCACCTCTCTTATCATTTTCCAGTTGAAAATCCTTAAGTGCCTTTGTGCAATGTTCAATTGCGATTGAACTTTGTTCTATTTCAGAATATATGCTAGCGATTGTACATTCCAAATGTGCTGCATATTGCCCATCACCTATTTTTTCTATATAATAATGTGCTTTTTTGGCTTCGTCTAACGCTATACTCCATTCATTTTTTCTCATATAAATTCGTGCTAAGAGCGCATGACATCCACCTATACCGCGACTATAGCCATATTTTGTACACTGTTTGAGAATGGAAGTACATATCTCAATCAAGTTGATGTTTTCTCTTTTACCGAATGCTGCGAATGCGGCATTGATTCTTTCGTCAAGTTCTTTTCGACTCATAAGATTGATACTTTTATTGCTGAATTATAATAATAACAGCAATATACAAGTTCAATACCATAATAAACAAAAGATATCAGTTAGTAATTAACTAGATGTTTCCGTATGCAGATTCGTCACTCTAAAAAATTATTAAAACTGTATCTGTTGAAGCAGAATCAACGGTGCCTGTAAATTGTCT
Source organism: uncultured Ignavibacteria bacterium (assembly GCA_937868245.1). Taxonomy (GTDB): domain Bacteria; phylum Bacteroidota; class Ignavibacteria; order Kapaibacteriales; family UBA961; genus JADJXV01. The sequence continues at coordinate 3,720 of CALMMI010000778.1, forward strand.
TTGAAATACTCCATTCGTAGCTCTAAGCAGGTAAGGACCCGTTGTGAGTGCAAAGTTAGCGATGCCGCTTGGAGATGTAACCAAAGATTGAGTCTGTCCAAAAGATCCCGGAATAGGAGAGGGAGTTAATAACTCTATAAATACATTCGGTGCAGGAGATCCGGTGGAATTTAATAAACCATAATCCTTTTTAACCAAAACAAATATATTTCCTGTTGCATCAGGAGTACCAT
>CALMMI010000779.1 GCA_937868245.1 uncultured Ignavibacteria bacterium
ATGGAAAGCTATGGATTCGTATTTCTGCCCAGATATTTAATACTCGAGATGAATACCAGGTTCTAGCCCATGCTTTTGATAAAAGGGGTTTGTAAGGTGCAGGTGTTTGCGTAATTTTGATAGAAGTTAGTTTGCAATACAGCTCTTCATACTTACAAAAACTCATAGGTCATTGCAGTTGTTACAACTGCAATTCTTTGTAAGCTTAGATGGAATGTCTGGTGTAACAACCGACATGACTAAAAAGAAAATACTATGTACAACCGAATAAGTTTATTATTCATTTAATTCTATAAAGAGGTATCCAATGTCAGTAATGCTTCCTTTCAATTTCAAAACGTGGAATGACGAACACCGTCATCTCCTAAAGCCTCCTGTCGGTAATGCACAAATCTATAAAGACACTGAATTTATCGTAATGGTAGTAGGGGGTCCGAACTCCCGCAAGGATTATCATTTCAACGAAGGTGAAGAGTTTTTCTACCAACTTGAAGGAGATGTAGTTGTTAAGATAATTGATGATGGTGTTCAGAAGGATATTCATATCCGTGAGGGTGATATATTCCTTTTACCTCCCAGAACTCCGCACTCGCCCCAACGAGGTGCAAATACAGTGGGCTTGGTAATAGAACGCCAACGCGACAAAACAGAACTCGACGCATTCATGTGGTTCTGCGAGAACTGCCATGCTAAACTCTATGAGGAATTTGTGGAGCTAACGGATATTGTAGCACAACTGCCACCGATATTCAAAAAGTTTTACGGGTCGGAGGAGCTTCGTACTTGTAAGTCGTGCGGGTCAGTTATGGAGCCGCCTTCTCCTGTAAAGATGGATTAAGGCAAGCAAAAATAAGATTCAGTTTTAAAGATTAGACAATCTAGCGATGAGTAAACTATTATATACATTAACCTTCCTTTTTCTACTAAGCCTTAGCTCTGCTTTCGCCGAAAAGGATATTATCAACAAACTGACTCCTAATCACACTGCAATTTCAGGTACTAAAATCAGTTTGATTCCTCCGAAAGGTTTTACAAAGGCTTCAAACTTTTTAGGACTTCAGCAGGAGGGCAGTGGTTCCTCTATACTTATAGTTCAACTGCCCGGACCGTTTTCTCAAGTATCAAAAGGATTTACAAAGGAAGAGATTGCAAGCAAAGGAATTGAGACAAGTACGATAGAGAATCTTACCTTTAATATGCTGCCTGCAATGTTTATATCAGGTTCGCAAAATGCCAATGGTGCAGTATTTACAAGATACATACTGGTTTTTGGTACTGAGCAGGAAACTATCATGATAAACGGTACATTTCCAAAGAAACTAACTGCTACAGGGAAAGAAATTAAGAAGTCAATACTTACGGCATATTATGAATCCAATAGAAAAGTTGACCCGTTATCAACAGTAGATTTCGTAATAGATCCAAATGTTGCTAATTTGAAATTTGCCAGTTCGATGATGAGTTCATTAATTTATACAAGAGACGGCAGTTTCCCTCCGAAAATTGATGATAAATCCTCCTTAATTATAGGAAGGTCAATGTCGGCAGTAAAGGTAGATCACAGAAGACAATATGCTCTCGACAGACTTAGAAAATTTCCACTTGAGAACATAAAAATTGACACAATGACAGAAGTAACAATCAACGGAATTTCCGGGTATGAAATTACTGCAGAGTATAAGGAGCAGAAAGCAGATAAACCATCTAAAATTGAATATGTTATCTTATATGCGGATCAATTATATTATGTGTTTTTAGGCACTACAAATGTTGATTTTGACAGCAATATTGTGAAGTTTCAGAAAGCTATTAGGACGTTTAGGAGGAAGTAACTTTAACCATCACTAATTCAATAAAATTGAAGTCAATTCAAGTGTTTACT
>CALMMI010000780.1 GCA_937868245.1 uncultured Ignavibacteria bacterium
TTGTCAACAAAACCTTACACAATTATCCTTCGGTGTAAACCTATATACACATTAGCATTACAATTTTACAGGTTATTACTTATTATTATATAATCAAATGGAAGTTTGTTACTGTTTCGGAGCCGGCATCCCACCCAAACGTGCTTGAATCATTGCCGCACGTTTTTGAATATAGGAGGAAGGCTTAGCAGCCGACCATTTACGGGGGTTCGGTACAATTGCAGCCAAAAGTGCAGCTTCCCTGTTTGATAATTTTGCAGAAGACTTTCCGAAATATGCTTGTGATGCCGCTTCAACTCCGTAGATTCCGTCGCCCCATTCTATTGAATTGGCGTAAATCTCCAAAATCCGCTTTTTACCCCATAGTGTTTCAATCAATACAGTAAAATATGCTTCCAACCCTTTCCGGATATAATTCCGCCCCTGCCAAAGAAAGACATTCTTGGATGTTTGCATTGAAATTGTACTTGCTCCTATCAAACGTTTCCCTTTCCGTTGTTCATTGATTTTTTTAGCACGGTCGATAGCCTTCCAATCAAACCCGCTGTGAGTCATAAACTTTGCATCTTCGCCTGCCATTAATGCCCTGAAAACATTCGGTGAAATCTGGTCGTAATCCCTCCATTCTTTCGAAATTCCTACACTTTTACCTGCAATTTGTCCTTCTATCATACGAATGAACATAAGAGGAGTATAGGGTGGATCAACTACAATGTATAGAGCAACAAGCAAAACTGAGCCTATAATAAACCCTATTAGTATCCGAAACACCCATTTGAAGATCTTTTTAATCATACTCTATTGATAGTGTGAATTTCTTAAATTATATCATTTTTAAGAAACATTACCTTAAAATTTAAATTAATTTGCCTGTAAATCCTAAAATTATTAGTTTTGCACTCAATAATTACTCAAATTATCAGACAGAACTCTCTTTATGGCTTCTCATTCTACCGAACTGAAAGATACCGACAAACAAATCTGCGCTTTACTCCAGGCGAATGCCCGAGTAGCATTCAGCAGTGTTGGCGAAAGTGTAGGATTATCCGTTCCCGCAGTTTCCGACCATGTGCGAAAACTTGAAGAGCAGGGTATCATTCAAGGATACCACGCCAAACTCAATCCCGAACCATTCGGTTTCGATATTACGGCATTCATTTTCGTAGATATAGATTCCAGTTTGCACTACGAATCTTTTATTCACCATTGCAAAAAACTGCCGGAAGTTCTTGAATGCCATGCAACTACCGGAAATGCTTCGCATCTGCTCAAAATCCGCACAAAGAATACCCGTTCACTCGAAAAATTACTTTCGGCTCTTCAACAGATTGAAGGAGTGCAACGAACTATTACAAATTTAGTGCTTTCTACTCATATCGAAACATTCGACCTAAATGTTGCTCCTGTTCGTAATCCGGAAAACGGAGAGAATACTCAACACAAAAAAGACAAGTAAACAATATTCTAATAAATCTTTTGCTGTTTCTAATCAATTATCAAGGATACTTTAATGACAACGCATGAGTTAGACGTAATCGCAGCTGCCAAGAACTGGCGCGTAACTGATACTGCCACTGCTATTTCTACCGACATTAACGCAATTTTTGCAACAGATGTGTTCGGTCTTGATGCAATGCGCCAACGACTCTCGAAACCCGTCTGGAAATCTCTCATCGCAACAATTGAACAAGGACAAAAACTTGATTCTGCTATTGCCGACATCGTAGCCCTCGCAATGAAAGAATGGGCAACCGAAAAGGGCGCAACTCATTATACTCACTGGTTTCAGCCTCTTACAGGCAGTACAGCCGAAAAACACGAAAGTTTTGTAACTCCTAATTCCGGCGGCGGAGCAGTTGCTGAATTTTCAGGTAAGGATTTGATTCAAGGCGAGCCTGATGCATCCTCGTTCCCAAGCGGCGGTTTACGTGCTACATTCGAGGCAAGAGGATATACGGCATGGGATCCAACCTCACCTGCATTCATCATGCGCCATTCTAACGGGGCAACACTTTGTATTCCAACAGCATTTGCTTCGTGGACTGGTGAGGCATTAGACAACAAAACCCCGCTTTTGCGCTCAATGGAAGCATTAAATCAACAGGCAAGTCGTGCTCTTGGACTTTTTGGCGTCACCAATTTTCATAAGGTGTACTCAACAATCGGTGTAGAACAAGAGTATTTTCTTGTTGACGAGGAATTTTACTTCCGCCGTCCCGACCTTATGATGTGCGGACGTACACTATTCGGAACAAAACCTCCACGCGGGCAGGAACTTGAAGATCATTATTTCGGTTCAATCCCGGATAGGATTTTGAGCTTTATGACTGATGCGGAACAGCAATTGTACAAACTTGGTGTACCTGTTAAAACACGTCATAATGAAGTAGCACCCGGACAGTTTGAAATTGCACCTATATTCGAACATTGCAATCTTGCAGCGGATCATCAGCAAATCCTCATGCAAGTATTCAAGAACACTGCCCGCAAATACGGTCTTGTTTGTCTGCTTCATGAAAAACCATTTGCCGGCGTTAACGGAAGTGGTAAACACCTTAACTGGTCATGTGCTACAGATAGCGGTATGAATCTTCTTGAGCCGGGCGATACACCGCACGACAACATGCTTTTCCTTTTCTTCTGTACCGCAGTTATCAAAGCAGTTGACACCCATCAGGACTTACTCCGCGCAAGTGTTGCTACAGCAGCAAATGACCACCGTCTAGGGGCAAACGAAGCACCTCCGGCAATTATCTCCATTTTCCTTGGTGAGCAACTCTCGGATGTATTCGACCAATTGGAACGCGGTAACTTGAGTGAAAGTAAATCAGGCGGGTTGCTTGGTCTTGGAACTCCTATTCTTCCGCATATTCCCCGCCATGCAGGTGACCGTAACCGTACTTCACCGTTTGCATTTACAGGTAATAAATTTGAATTCCGCGCGGTGGGCAGCAGCCAGTCGGTTTCTTTCCCTGCTACTATTTTGAACACCATCATTGCCCAAGCGATTGATGAAATGACTACAGCCATCGAAACGAAACTACGAGCAGGTAACGATTCTGTAACACTCGAAAACGCACTTGCTGAAACTCTTGTTCAAACTATCAAACAACATAAACGTATCGTATTCAACGGAGACGGCTACGGGCATGAATGGCAAGTAGAGGCTGAATCACGTGGACTTCTAAACGCCAGAACTTCACTTGAAGCAATTGAGTTTATCCCTGCTGAGAAAAACAAAGCACTGTTTGAAAAATACAAAGTATTTACCCATCGTGAATTAGAAGCACGTCATGAAGTGTTCCTTGATCAGTACTTCAAAACGGTAAATATTGAAGGTGAAACTACCGAATGGATTGCGCAAACAATGGTATTTCCCGCAGCAATAACCTATATCCGTGAGCTTGCTCAAACTACTGAAGAAACTCGTGGATTGGGTTTAAATCCAAAGGGTATCGGAGATATTCTGAAAGATATGGTAGAGCTTACCAATTCACTCACAACCGCACTTTCTCATCTTCATAAAGAGAACAATGAACTTGGCGGCGACAGTGTTCACTCCAAAGCATTCCATGTACGCGACAATGTTATTCCTGCAATGAATGCAGTTCGCCAAAGTGCAGATGCAATCGAGCGTATTATTGCAGATAGGAATTTCCCGATGCCGAGCTATCGTGAAATGCTGTTTGTGAAATAATGTTCTGAGTTTTATGATATTCAAAAGCCAACCTGAGAAGGTTGGCTTTTGTTGTTAAAGTCATAAGTAACAATAATTATTTGAAATTTCCCTTTGGCTCTATAATTAGATTTAAGTAGTTTTGTTATGAAGTTGTTGCTAAAATAAAGCCCTAATCATTTATATTTTTACAATGTTTTAATGAAGCAAAGAATTTATATTGATACTTCGGTAGTAGGTGGATACTATGATGAAGAGTTCAAAGAAGCAACCATAAAATTGTTTCAAAGACTAGAAAACAACGAAGTCCTTTTTGTAGTTTCTGACCTGCTTGACCTTGAATTACTAAATGCACCGTTACATGTTCGCAACCTTTTAAATAACTATTCAAATGATAAATTTGAAAGAGTGCAATTAACAGAAGAATCAGTTTCTCTTGCTGAAATGTACATTAATGAAAATGTTGTCGGCAAAACGAGCATTGAAGATTGCAGACATATAGCCTTAGCAACAATTAATAAAGTTGATGTATTAGCTAGTTGGAATTTTAAACATATTGTCAACCTTGATCGTATTAGAGGTTACAATTCTGTAAATTTACGTCATGGTTATTCAATGATTGAAATTAGAAGTCCAAAAGATTTGGTAAATTATGAAAACAACTAAAAAAGAGAAAACATTTGACGCAGTTTCGATGATGCGTGAAATTAGAGATAAGATAAGTGCCGAAACTCAAAATATGACTTTTGAGGAATTAAAAGCATATATTGATAAAAAACTTTCAGAGAGTTTAGCAGAACCTATAACTACTAAATAAGATATTCTTACGCCATAAAACTAACAATAACTTATAAGGATACACCCATGCAAATATTGGCAGCAAATTTCGAAGAATACCTCGACAAACTCCCCGAAGACAGAAAAGAGCCGATCACAAAGCTACGTCAAACCCTCATTGACAATCTTCCCGAAGGATTTGAAGAGACCCAAGGTGCGTATGGATTAGGATATTGTGTGCCCTTTTCACTCTACCCTGCCGGATATCATTGTGACCCATCAAAGCCATTATATTTTATCAATGTAATGTCGCAAAAGAACGATATAGCTCTCCATCACATGGGGCTTTATGGTAGTAAAGAACTGTTAGATTGGTTTGTAAGCGAATATCCGAATTATTCAAAACAGAAATTGGATATGGGCAAAGGATGTGTACGCTTTAAGAAAATGGATCAAATCCCTTATCAGCTTATTGGAGAACTTGCAAGGAAAATAACACCTCAGAAATGGGTTGAAGTTTATGGGAATCTTTTGCAGAGGAAGTAGGTTAGAGCAGTAATATTGATAGTTAAAATACTTTATGTGGACTTCCAACGATTTCAAAACATATCCAAAACAATTTGATTTTTCAGATTCAGGACTTGGTAAGCCCACATTTACTTCATTGAAAATAGGTGGCGTAGAAGTCATAAATATGATTGAAGGACTTGAAGATCAGATTGACGAAGAACAAGTTTTTCAATCAATTATATGTGATTATTGTGGAACTGCACACTGCTCATCAGGTAACTGGATTGCTATAAGGCAGATTGATAATTATATTCTTTTTATCCCCGCTTTTTTCAGAATGCTAGATGATGAATTTACTGGAGAATACAATCCACCTTTTTCAGTTTGCAATCAAGGAGCTTTATACTTAACATTTGAAGATTTCAATCTTCTTAAATCCATAGTACCTGCTTTTAGACCTATTGAAGATGTAACTCCGCTTACTATCTTTGAAGCCATTTCTCTTTATAAATGGGAAACACCTCACAGAATGTTTGGAGATTTCCCTGATTTTCACTCAATGCGAACTAACCATATCTTAACAACATCAGAATTGAATGCAAACGAGATTGAGAGAATCATATCTGAGAAACTCACAATCTTAGAAAATGGAAGTATCTTTCATTTTGCTCCTCTAGAAAGAAGTGATGAATGTATCTCTGTACTCTTAAACAATAAGGAAACTACTGAATGGCAACCTTTGTGCAAAACAGAATCTGGATATGAATTGCATCTTGGAGGTTTTAAGATAATATCTACGCCTAAATAGAATTTGTACCTAACAGATATTTCTTTCCATAGAGGATGGTTTACAAACCCTCCTCTATGGAAATTTCTTTATAGATATTGCTTTCACTCTCTTCAAACAACATTCTTTCCTCAATTACCCCTCTCAATTCTCAAATTTCCCGTAACTTTGCAAACCCTATCAACTAAACTTTTAAAAGTAAAGAAAACTCCTCATGGATAAATTTGTAATAGAAGGCGGAAAACGACTTTCAGGTCGTGTGCGTATTTCAGGGGCGAAGAATGCAACTCTTGCTCTTATGCCAATGGTTTTAATGGCTCCCGGCGTATTCAGACTTCACAACACTCCGAACATTCGCGACGTTTGGACAATGTCCAGACTATTACGCGAAATGGGCGTTCACTGTGAACTTAATGGGGATGAATTATTCCTTGATTCTTCGAATATCACAAGCCATGAAGCACCATACGAACAGGTTAAGAAAATGCGTGCATCTATTAATGTTCTTGGTCCTTTGGTTGCCCGTTACGGCGAAGCAAAAGTTTCCCTTCCGGGCGGATGTGCCTTCGGGCCTCGTCCTGTTGATTTGCACTTGAAAGGATTGGAAAGACTTGGTGCAGAAATTAACATCGAAAACGGGTATATTCTTGCTAAAACAAGCGGGTTAAAAGGAGCAAAGATTCACTTTGATATTTCAAGTGTTGGCGCAACAGAGAATGTGCTTTCTGCTGCAGTTCTTGCTAGTGGTTCAACTCTCTTGACAAATGCTGCTTTAGAACCGGAAGTAACCGCTCTAGCGCGTCTCCTTGTAAAAATGGGTGCGAAAATCAATGGAATAGGTACAAACACTCTCGAAATCGAAGGTGTTAAAGAACTACATGCAGTTGAAGAAGAAAATATCCCTGATCGTATCGAAGCCGCTACATTTTTAATTGCAGCCGCTATGACCCGCGGGAAAGTACAAGTTGAAAATGTTAATCCGTACCATCTTACTGCCGTAATTGCCAAATTGGAGGAAGCGGGTTGTACAATTGATGTAACTGGAAATTGCATAACTATCGAAATGGATGATGCACCACGTCCAACTGATATTACGACTGCCACCTACCCTGGTTTCCCCACCGATTCACAAGCACAATGGATTGCCTTCATGATGCTTGCAACCGGCTCAAGCCGCATTACTGACACAATTTATCATACCCGTTTTCATCATGTTCCCGAACTTCAACGCTTAGGTGCGAAAATTGAAATGGCTGAGAATAGTGCGATTGTACAAGGTGGTGCTCCTCTTTCGGGTGCGCATGTAATGTCGGCGGATTTACGGGCAAGTGCATCACTCATACTTGGAGCATTAGTTGCGGAAGGTCGTTCGGAGATATTAAGAGTGTATCACTTGGATAGAGGTTACGAGGCAATCGAAACGAAATTGCAGGGCTTAGGTGCTAGTATTGAGCGTATAAAGACCGAAGAGTATTAAGGGTTGGTTAAGAGTTAATTCTTCTTAATCTACATAATAATTCATATTCTTAGGTTATATACGATATGAGCAATTTAAATATTTTTTATAATTTGTAGATTATGAAGTTTGGTAAGCAATTGAACCCTTCGACGGGCTCAGGGTGACGTAAAACTTGTCACACTGAGCCCGTCGAAGTGTCGAAATTATACCTATTTAGAATTTGTCCCAACTACTTTGATTGTCTTTTAAATTAATAGTATTTTATAGTAACACAATTGTGAAAAGCCTACTTCAAATTAATTTCTTCTTCAATGAATACTCTGACTGAAAAAATACATCAAGCCCAAACCGCTAATGGGATTACTCCCGAAAAGCATCAATACCCTTTTCCTTCGATTGCAGCTGCGCTTGAAGCCTATTCAATGCTTAGTGACAAACCTTATCTCATTTATTATGATGAGCATAACAATAGGTTTGAATATTCTTACAGTCTGTTTATAGAAAAAGTTCGTCGCGCCGCTACTTTGCTAACCAAGCGCGGTGTAAAACGTGGAGCTCGCATAGCAACTGCTGCACATAACCACCCTGATACTATCATCCAGTATTTTGCAGCATGGATGATTGGTGCATGTGTTGTGCCGCTCAATATGACAGAAGATGACAACCGTCTAAGCTATATTCTCGAAAATTCTGAAGCGCAAATTGTTTTTTGTCGCGAAGAGTATTACGCTCGTATAGAGAATATCCTAGCATCAGGACAAATGGATATTGTAAAGGTTTCGGATAATTCTTCTGCAAAGGATTGTTTTCACGAATTACTCGACGCTGCCCCCCTACTAGAATTCCCATCCGGTAATTTCCTTGATGACGACGCACTGATTGTTTATACAAGCGGAACTACCGGCAATCCTAAGGGTGTAGTGCTGATGCAGCGTAATCTTATTGCCGATGGAGTTGATATTGCTGGTTGGCACGGAATTACCCCATACTCTCGAATGATGTGTGTACTGCCTGTTCACCATGTGAACGGATGCATCGTAACACATGTCACCCCATTTTTAGTTGGGGCTTCTGTTGTATTAAACCGTAAATTCCAAACTGAGTATTTCTTCGAGAGAATTGCCTGTGAGAAGGTAGATGTTGTTTCGGTTGTTCCTACCTTGCTTGCCTTTTTATTGGATAAAAAAGCAGACGCAAAAACTGCAATCGAAGCAGGTTTCCATCATATTATTTGTGGTGCGGGACCGCTTACGTGCGATTTAGTACGGACATTCGAGGATTTTTACGGAATCCCTGTTATACACGGCTACGGGCTATCCGAAACTACTTGCTATACCTGTTTCCTTCCTGTAGATTTATCTGACGAAGAGCGCACTTATTGGCTTCAAGATTATGGTTTCCCAAGTATAGGAGTTCCGCTCCCCTGCAACGAAATGGCGATTTGCGATACTCTGGGTAACATTTTACCTGAAATGGAACGGGGTGAAATATGCTCACGCGGAGCGAATGTGATGCGTGAATATTTCAATAATCCTAAAGCAAACGAAGATGCATTTACATTTGGTTGGTTCCGCAGTGGGGACGAAGGATTTTATAAGAATGATGACCAAGGACGACCATTCTTTTTCATTACCGGAAGAATTAAGGAACTTATTATTCGCGGCGGTGTAAATCTTGCTCCGCTTGAAATTGATGAAGTTATTTCGAGAGCACCAGGGGTAAAAGCAGGAATATGTGTGGGATTTGAGAATAACTTTTATGGTGAGGAAGTAGGAGCATTGGTTATTCCAAGCGGGGATAATCTAAACAGCGATGCAATTCTTGAATTTTGTTCACAACATCTCCCCTTTCATAAAGCACCGAAAGTTGTTGTTTTTACGGATTCATTGCCTGTTACTTCTACCGGGAAATATCAGCGGAATAAGGTTAAGCATGTTTTTGCAGAATGGAAGGATGTTCAGTTTCGGAGGTGATAAGAATAACGTTTACATTCAGAAAATCTGAGGCACAGGGTTTGCATACCCTGTGCTAAGGATTCTTAACTAATAAATAAAGCCTATTTTCACA
>CALMMI010000781.1 GCA_937868245.1 uncultured Ignavibacteria bacterium
TGTTGACGTCTATGACAAAAACGCAAATAATAAATGGCTAGCATCATTCACTGTAAATTGCTATACAGTGTCACTAAATGGAGCCTCCCGTACTTTTAGTGAAGGGAATGTATCGGTAACCCATGCTGTGTGGGTAAGAACACTTCCTGCCAAATTTAATGGAGATGTGGATACTACATGGCTGCATAATGCACTTGCAGTAAATACTGCAAATACTTCAAGCCAGGATATTCTTGGAATCGCAATGGAATATAAACCGGGCGGAAGTAAAGACGCACTCTATGGACCGGATTCTGCAAATACGTATAAAGAAGGATCGGATTTTAATGATTATCTCCAGATTGACTGGTCGTATGTACATCACTGGAGTACTACTCAAAATAAGTATTTATTTAATCCTTATGTCCGCACGTATGATACCAGCCGTAAGAATTGTTTAGACTGCTCTGGTTTTATGCGAATGATTTGGGGATACCGCCATAGTTTTACAGGTAACAACACAAGTGATAATATTCCAATGTGTTATAACGTAGGGGTTGATGAAATAGGAGTGAAAATGTCACGCCGTTCGTTCGACATTGCTTCCTCAGCACCGGGTGTTGTTGTTTTCAGCGGTCATACCATCGGTAACACTACAAACTTACCGAAGCTAAAAATTGGGGATTTAGTGTTTTTTGATGCCGATAATGGCGACGGAACGCAAATTGACCATGTAGGGATGTATATTGGCAAACAAGCAAACGGAAATTATCGGTTTATATCCAGCCGCAAATCAAACAATGTAGGTCCTACATTCAATAGTGATTCAAATGGAAAATCAATTTTGAATAATGATGGAACAGGTCAATATCTTGGATATGCCAACGCACTTCGCTCGGCACGCAGGATGTAATTGTCAGGTAAAATTTCTGAATACACAGCCCTTCGAGATGAATCTATCTCGAAGGGCTGTGTTTGTTTGGATTGAGTACAATATTTTGGTAACTGACATCTATTTCTATG
>CALMMI010000782.1 GCA_937868245.1 uncultured Ignavibacteria bacterium
CATGGTAGTCCGATGGCTCTGTACACTTTTCAAGGCGTTGCTCTACTGCATCGGCTTGATCGGTTTTTCCTTTTTTGCGTAGTTTGGCAATATGCTCTTCTATTAGCGTATCAGCTCTATAGCGTGCTTTGCTTGTTTTGTTATCAATCATGGGGTCGGAAAACTGCGCTAAGTGTCCGCTTGCTTCCCATGTACGCGGGTGCATAAGGATTGCCGCGTCCAACCCTTCAATATCATCACGGTACGTCATAGCCTTCCACCACGCATCTTTTATGTTACGAAGCAATTCCACACCAAGCGGACCGTAATCCCAGCAGCCGTTCAAGCCGCCGTAAATTTCTGATGATTGGAATACAAAGCCCCTGCGTTTTGATAATGATAAAAGAGCGTCTAATGTAACAGCCATGATTATTTTCCTTGGGTAATAAGAGAGTTTTCTAAAAATTATATCACAAAAATAGCGTTCGGCGGGCAATTACCACAAAAGGAATTTACAACACATTCGTCCAAGAACGTAATTAATGAATAGAAACTGAAACAATGTCATGAAATTATTCGTAATTTTCTTTATTGTTGTCAATTCTAACAGGCGTATTTTTGCAGTACTATAATTTTATTGCATTCGTAATCAATCAGAACTCATGGGACAGATTTGGGATAGAATATCGAAGCTGGCAAAAACGTATCTTCAAGATTCTGATGATACTACAGCTGCCGAACGGATAATTCAATCGGATGCCGATGAGCTGAAAAGAATAATTGATGAACTAAGTGAACCGAAAAAGCAGACTTCACCACCTCCTAAACAGCATCAACAGCATCAAAGACATCAGCAAACACAACAGAAGCAGCAAGCTCCGCCGCCGCCTCCCAGACCGAATACAAACGGAATGACATCGGCAAAAGCAACCGAAATTCTTGAAATTCCAAAGACTGCGACTATTCAGGAAATCAAATCTGCTTATAAAAAGAAGGTAATGGCGTTTCATCCCGACAGATTGATGAACGCACCTTTGCCAGATCAGAAAAAAGCAGAACAAAAAATGGTTGAAATCAATCAGGCATATCAATATCTTCAGTTGTTGAAGGGCTTTTAATTTTTTACTTTTACCATATTAAGCTTATGAAAAAATCTTCTCTACTGCGTGAAATTGTAGTAATTGTAATTGTTGCTTCGTTGCTCGGTTTTGGATATAATTATTTTGCGTCGCCCAAAAAGATTCCGATTATACGTGAAGAGCAAGTGTTAGTCCAGGCTGATGATGCATCATTATTTGCTCCATCATCTTCGGCAAGCAACTCTACTGCACAACAAGTGACTACCCAAACAACTGTGCAGTCGGCACAACAAACTACCCAGCCAACACAACAAACAGCACAGCCAACTGTGGGGCAAACCAACGGTAAAAAAGATTCTGTACGTTCCGATAAAACGAATATCCCTGCTGTTAAAGCTCAAACTCCGGTTACAACTCAAACCCCTCCAACTACAACAGCATCAACCGCTTCAACCGAAAAAGCAAAACCTGCCTCTGTAAGTTATGCTCAAGTTTTGCGGTTACTCGAGGACAAAGATGTGTTGTTTATTGATGCACGTAACGACGACGAATGGAATGAAGGTCATATTCCGGGGGCTATTCATATTTTCCCTGAGGATTTCCAAAAACACATTCCTGAAATAATTGGGCTTCCTCGCGATAAACGGATTGTTGCGTATTGCTCGGGCGGACCTGAATGTCCGTTAAGCCACGAAATTTGTGACCAACTGGCAAACTTCGGGTTCAAAAGGTTGTTCATTTATTTTGGCGGTTGGACGGAGTGGAAAAAAATGAAAGCAGAAGGAAAGTAGTATTATTGAAAAAAGTAACAAAAAGTTACTTTAGATAAAATGTTTAAGCAATTACGTTATTAACGACATAATGAATACAACCGACGACCAAAACATTCTTCATCTCTTACAATTGCGGTACGGTATTGTGGCATCTTCCGCTGCTATGATAGCACCGATTCAAAGGCTTGTACAGGTTGCACCAACCGATTTAACCACTCTTATCACCGGAGAAACAGGAACAGGTAAAGAAGTGTTCGCTCATGCAATTCATGGACTTAGCAAACGCAGAAAACATCCGTTTGTAAGTGTTAATTGCGGGGCTATTCCCGAAACATTACTTGAATCTGAATTATTTGGGCACGAAAAAGGCGCGTTCACTGGGGCAATTGAACAGCGTAAAGGCTTTTTTGAATCGGCAGATAAAGGAACAATTCTTCTTGATGAAATAGGGGAAATGCCTATTGCAACTCAAGTAAAACTCCTCCGGGTACTCGAAAGCGGAGAGTTTACCCGCGTTGGCTCCCCTGAGATGAAAC